>CANRNU010000049.1 GCA_947632005.1 uncultured Oscillospiraceae bacterium
CTGCGCGCCAACTTCCAGGGCGAGTGCTCTGAGGTGGGCATGTATCTGGCCATGGCCCGTGTGGCCCATCGGGAGGGCTATCCTGAGATCGGCCTGTACTGGGAGAAGGCCGCCTATGAAGAGGCAGAGCACGCCGCCAAGTTCGCCGAGCTGCTGGGCGAGGTGGTCACCGACTCCACCAAGAAGAATCTGCAGATGCGCGTGGAGGCCGAGAACGGCGCCACCGCCGGCAAGACCGATCTGGCCAAGCGCGCCAAGGCCCTGAACCTGGATGCCATCCACGACACCGTCCATGAGATGGCCCGGGACGAGGCCCGTCACGGCAAGGCTTTCGCCGGCCTGCTGAAGCGCTACTTCGGCGAGTAAGAAGTACATATTACAAAACACCAGGACCGGGGCGCGAAAGCGCCCCGGTCTTACGATGTTTGAAATGTTTTTTCCAGGAGAGGGCAGACGCCCCGGCTTACTCCAGAGGCACGACGAGTTCCTCTGTGTAAGGGAAGTGATGCACCAGAGATATGCTGACAGTTCGGGCCGAAACAGGTCTCCAGTCCAGTCCGGCAGTATCGAAAGCCTGTACCAGCTCCCCATGCGTCAGCTCCGCGGCCAGCGTAAGGTGGGGCACCCATGTGCCATAAACATACTGACTCGACGGAACGAACACCCGGTCTGCTACCGTATGGATAGCCCGGTTCATGGCGATCATCTCATCCGTCATGATGGGCACGGCGATGAGGGTCCCTGGCAGAAATGCCCCAAGAGCGTCAAACGTCATGGAGAAAGGCCGTAAGCTGCGCAGAACACCCTCCATCACCCGGAACGGGTCGGAGCCGTCCACGATGTCGAAGATCCCCATCGAAACATGGGGCGGCTGCCCGTTGCATAAGCGGGTGGTGTTTCCGGTCACCTGGGCCAGCTTGCGTATCAGGCTGTCAAAAAGCTGCTCTGCCTGCCCCTCAAAGCGAAGGATCACATCGAACTGGGGCTTCTCCTCTTCTGCCTGGATGGCTCCTGCTTGCGTAGGTCCCATATCGCGGGTTCCTCCTCTTGGGCTTGTACGGAGCGAAAGATGGCCGTTCTTTTTCTTTACCCCGCCGTTCTGCGCTGCCGCGCTCATTGTATCATTCCTCCGGGGGCTTTACAAGGGCGTTTTGCCGCGCCGGGGCGGCTTTGGCGGGGAGATGCGCCTGGATAAGACGGCAGGACGCATCCCGTGGGATGCGTCCTGCGTTGGTTTGGTCTCAGTCGTCCTCTTCCTCCTGGGTGTCGTCGGTGGAGAAGTTCATATAGGAGGAGAGCTTGGTGCCCTGGGCTACGGCCTGCTCATACAGCGCCCGATAGTCGTATTTCAATACCTCGGGGAGCTTTTCCGGGATGGACAGGGAGCCATTGCCGTGCCAGAGCATATATCCGCCGGGGACGCCCTGGTCGTACAGGGCGATGATCTCCCGCTGGATGGCGGCGGAGTCATATTTGTAGCTGTAATCGTCCCAGGATTGGATCCAGGTGCGGACGATGGCGGGCGAGGCACATTCTGTCTGCCGGTCATAGACCTTGCTGGCCCAGTCATACATGGCCTTGTAGGGCATCCGGTAGGGGACCACCCGCTGACGGTTCTCATAGTAGGAGCCGAAGTGGTCCGGATAGGGCATGCCGCAGATCACGTCCACCACGTCGCTGATGGCCGGCCAGTACTGACCGTAGGAGGCCACATAGAAGTTGCCGGTCTCGCCGAACACGTCCGCCGCCACATAGGCGCCGTGAGAGTGGATCAGGTCGGTGGCATAGGTCAAAAACCGCTGCAGGGCCTGGGCCTTGGACTCGCCAAGGGTGTTTTTCATGTCGAGGGTGCCCTTTTCCTCCATCTCCTGGATCAGGTCCGGGAAACGGACGTAGTCGAACTGGATCTCGTTGAACCCAAAGTTGTCGACCGCCTCCAGAGCAAAGGATACCTTCAGCTCCCACGCCTCCCGGCAGAAGGCGCTGATCCAGCAGCTGCCTCCCAGCTCCAGCGGCTCGCCCCGCAGGTCGGACACGCTCCAGTCGGGCCGGGCCTGGGCAAGGGGCGTATCCTGGAAGGAGGTGATCCGTCCGATCACATAGTATCCGGCGTCCTTCAGCATCTGGATGGACTTGGAAAACTCCTCCATGGAGTTGATCACGTTGTAGCTGTCCAGAATGCCGGCCTGTTCAAACAGCGGCGATTCGTAGGCCAGGTCGGTGCCCTCGTTCAGCGTGACGACAAAGGCGTTGGCCTCGTTGCCCTCCCCCAGCTCCAGGTAGGAGGCGACGGTCTCGGGGGTGCTGTGGGTCGCCGGGATGAACAGACCGTATACATCCTCCGGCATCGTGTTGCCCTGGTCGGAAAAGTCGCCCTTCTCATGGGGCCAGTAGTCCAGACCGCCGGCGTCACCGCCGCCGAAGCCGTCGCCCCGGAACACGTGCTTGCCGATGTAGGTGTTCTTCTCGTCCCAGTGGCCCATGGACTCGCCGTAATCCTGCACCACATATTCGGACTTGATCCAGCCGAATTCCTCGCCCATCATCACGTGGTACATGTTGACGGAGCCGTCTTTCTTGAAGTAGTCGTAGCCCACTACCCGCAGGAGCGTGCCCTTCTGGGCCAGCGGACCGATGGCCACGTCGGTGGCCTCCTGGTACATATGGACGGTGGAGCGGACGTACAGCTGCGCCTCCTGGACCAGAGCGGACTGATCGTCTGTGATGTTCTCACACAGGAAATAGCCCGTCTGGCCGTCCAGAAAGACGTGGTAGTATTCCATGCCGTTTTCCGCCACGAAGGGCTCCCAGCTCTCCAGCTCCACTTCCGTGCCCCGGCCGTATTCTCCGGTGACCGCCAGGCCCTCGTTGTAAAAGGGCGCGACCAGACTGCCCTCCGCCGCCAGAACGTAGGCGGAGACAGAGTCTTTCCAGCCGGAGCTGTCCTTGGGTGCCTCGTAGGTCTCCTGCATGGTCTTCATGTCCAGAAAGACCGTACTGCACAGGCCGAAGACGATCAGAAGCGCAAAGATGAACAGCAGCTTCTGACCCGGCGTCAGGTGATGGCGTTTCCTTTTCCGATTTGCCATACGGGACATATGGTCGCCTCCTGTGGGGAACTCAATCCCACAAAAGCATAGCACAAATCCCGAAAAAATGCAAGAAGGTGGGGGAAGGGGGCCATATATTGGGGACTTTTATAAGATAAACGCCAGAAAAGGTATATTGTGCGACATAATATCGTGCTCCGCCGGCCCGGCGCTCACATCAGCACGGGCTGCAGCTGCCGGCCCCCGGCGGCTGCGTAGACGGCGGGGACGAGCTTATCATAGACGCAGCTCAGGCTGGTGGGCTTGGCGGCTGGGTCGTCCTGGCCGAAGGGGACGAAATAGATGTTCTTCCGTACCAGCAGCCGGCCAATGTTCTCCGCCGAGGCGCCAAGGCCGTCGTTGGTGGACACGCCGATGACCACCGGCCTGCCGTTTCGCAGGTGGCTCTTGGCGGCCATGGTGACGGCGGTGTCCGTGAGGCCCCGGCTGAGCTTGGCCAGGGTGTTGCCGGTACAGGGGACGATGGCCAGCACGTCCAGCATGTTCTTGGGGCCCAGGGGCTCCGCTTCCCGGATGGACGTGACGGGCACATGTCCGGTCCGCTCGGTCAGCAGGGCCATCCAGCCCGCCGCCGTGCCGAAGCGGCTGTCCTTCTGGGCGTTCTCGCTGAAAATGGGATATACGTCAAACTCCCGGCACAGGTCCGGCAGCACCGCCGTCAGCTTTTCAAAGGAACAGTAGGAACCGGTCAGAGCCAGTCCCAGACGAAGTTTACTCATGGTCATTTTCCTCCATCACACGATATATTGCCTCCGCCATCACGTCGGCGGCGGCCTTGGGGGCGTAGAGCCCCGGCAGGCCCGGCGCTTTCAGCACCGGCGCGTCTGTGGCCCAGCCGCCGGGCGCGCTGGCCACGTCGATGCACAGCGCCCCGCCGTAATCCCCATGCAGGATGGGGGCCGGGACCGTGTTCACCACCCCGTCAAAGGTCTCGGGGATATGCGTTATGTCAACTGCATCGAACCCGCGGGCCCGGGCTGCGGCCCGGGCAGTCTCGCTCCGGGCCGCCACGGTCACATGGGCGCCCAGGGCGGAGAGCATCCCGGCCAGGAAGCCGCCGATGCGGCCAAAGCCAGCCACCAATACCTCCATGCCGGCCAGAGCCCGGTTGGACCGGCGCATCAGCAGCTCCAGCGCGCCCTCCGCCGTGAGAGCGGCGTTTTCGATCACATATATCTCATCTTTATAATAGGGGACGCCCTGCCGCCAGGCGGGAGGCGCGATCAGGTTCCCGCCCTCCGGCGTCAGCCGGTGACCGTCCAGCTCCAGCCGCCGCTTTAAGTACAGATACCGGGGGTCGGCCCCCAGCAGTGTGAAGTCCAATTCTCATCACCTCTTGCCATCCTATGCCAAATCGGGTAGAATTGCTAAATAAGACACAGGCCCCGCCCATGGGGCGAGGGAACAGAAAGGACACGGTCATGAGAAATATCTTCACCCCTGCGGACATCCTGCTGCCGAGAGAGGGCACGGACATGACGAAGTGGGCCGCGGTGGCCTGCGACCAGTTTTCCGCCCGGCCCGGGTACTGGGAGGACATGAGCGGATTTGTGGGCGGGGCCCCCTCGGCCCTGCGGCTGATGCTGCCGGAGGCGTTTTTGCATGCCCCGGATGTGCAGGCGCGGAAGACGGCGATGTGCCAGGCCATGGAGGATTACCTGGTGGGGGATGTGTTCCGGGAGATACCGGATTCTTATGTTTATGTGGAGCGGACGCTTCCAAATGGCAAGGTCCGGCGGGGTCTGGTGGGGAAGCTCGACCTGGAGGCATACGACTGGTCGGCCGGGAGCGCGTCCCCGGTTCGGTCCACGGAGGCCACGGTGCGGTCGCGGCTGCCCGCCCGGGTGGAGCTGCGCAGGCGCGCGGCGCTGGAGATGCCTCACATCGTGCTGTTCATGGACGATGAGCCGGACGCCGTGCTGGGCGCGGCGGAGCCGGGAGAGGTCCTCTACGATTTTGATCTGTATGCCGGCGGCGGGCATGTGAAGGGATACCGTCTGACGGGACCGGCGGCGGACAGGATGAGAGCCGCTGTCGACGCCCTGCCAGGGGAGCTGGTGTTTGCCATGGGGGACGGCAATCACTCCCTGGCCGCGGCGAAAAACCGCTGGGAGGAGCTGAAGGCCGCCGGGGCCCCGGCGGACCATCCGGCCCGGTACGCCCTGGCGGAGCTGGAGAATCTCCGGGACGGGGCCGTGGAGTTCTACCCCATCCACCGGGTGGTGTTCGACACGGACCAGGGCGGCTTCGTGGAGGAGCTGACCGGGGCGGATACCGGCGAGCTGGTGGCCGAGGCGGACGAGCGGGCACGGGCCTATGTGGAGAAGCACGGCGGCCGCATCGACTATATCCACGGGGAGGACGAGGCCCGGTCCATGGCCGCCCGGCCCGGCTGCGGGGCCTGGCTGCTGCCGGCCCTGGACAAGGGGGAGCTGTTCCCCCACATCCTGAAATATGGCAATTATCCGAAAAAGAGCTTCTCCGTGGGGGAGAGCCTGGACAAGCGCTGGTATGTGGAGTGCCGGCGCATCCGGTGAAATGAGAAGGTCAAAAGCCTCCCCTTTGTGCAGGGAGACCTGGATATGGTGATGGCCTGCCGCAAAACGTGCGTTTTACGGCAGGCCATTGACAACATGGGGTGCTGTGGGAAGATCAGGGCACGAAGGTCCGCTCGGGTTGGAGCTCGCCGTCGTGGCCTCTGTTTATATAACCGATGCCGCCGGAGGTGTGGACCGACACGACGTTCTCCGGCTCCACCAGCCGGTTGAACACGTACATGGTCCGCCACATGCCCTCGTAGGCCGGGTCATCCCGGGGGTACTCGGTGTAGATGGAGTCCGTCTCGCCGTCGCCGTCGTCATCCTCCTCGTACTCGATGCCCTCCGCGCCAAAGCTGTTGGGGGTCACCAGCTGACCGAACTGGGTGTTGTCCACATCCTGGCCCCGCACTGTGTAGGTGCTGCCGTCGGCGTAGGTCAGGGACAGGTCGTGGATGCCGTCATACACGTCGCTCAGCACCACGCCCATGGGGGAGACCGAGGCGGTCTGGCCGTCCTCCGCCGTCAGGGTCACGGCGGGGACCAGGTCCTCCACCTGGAAGGAGATGTGCTCCTCCGTCTCGTCTATATCCTTCTCCATCTGCTCCTCCCCGGTGTCCGGGTCGGTGTAGGAATGCTCCTGGCCGTTGTAGAGATACTCGGTCATCACCAGCTCTATCACGTCCCCCTTTTTCAGCTGGATGGGGGTGTAAAAGTAGGCGGTCAGGTGCTTTTCCGTGTCGGTGGAGGCGGCGCTGTCCAGGTATTCGTGGCTGTTGATGGGTTTTTCCTTGTCTCCCTGCAAGCGCAGGTGTGGGCTGCTGGATATCCAGCCCAGGTCCTCGTCGATCTGGAGCATGTTGCCCATCTCGCCCTCATAGCCCTCCATCAGGGGGAAGCCGTCGGGGCAGCTCATGGTGTAGGTCAGCGCGCCGATGCCGTTTTCATCCACCACCATGCTCTCGGCGGTGAAGGTGACGCCCTCCATCTCAAAAGTCTTGTTGATGTCCGTGACCTGCGCGCCCACCAGTTCCTCGGCCTTCTCCTGGTCCACGGGCACCCGCTCGTAGGCGGGGACAGTGACCATCCCGCTGTCGGGCTTGTCCGGGTCCGCGATGACGTCGTGGGCCTCGGTGCTCTCCGTGCCGGTGTCGCCGAAGATGGTCTCAAAAAAGCCGGTGTGCTCCCCGATGGCGTAGGCCGTCACCGACAGGATCAGGACCGTGGCCGCGGCGATCAGGGCCGTGACGCTCATTTTGCGTGTCTTTCTCTTCATGGGCCTTTCCTCCTCCGTATGCAGTTCGATCACGTTCGCGTTCCCTGCCTGGGCCGCCTCCAGGGCCGCCCGGATGCGCGCGTCCGCCTCAGCAGACAGGGTCACCTGGTCATAAGCGCTCTTGAATTCGTTACCCATACCGTACCTCCTCCAATTTTCCGCGAAGATGCTGCCGGGCCCGGTCCAGCCGGGTGGTGACAGCGGTCCGGGAGACGCCCAGGATCTGGGCCGTCTCCGCCGTGGAGTATCCCTCGTAATAATAGAGATACACCGCCGCCCGCTCCCCTGCCGGGAGCTCCATCACCGACTGGAAGATGTCGCCTTCCGGAGGGGTATCGAAGACCAGGTCCTCCGTCAGGGGCTCTGTCCGCCGCCGGGCCGCCGAGCGGAGCATGTCCCGGCACAGATTGGCCGTCACCGCCGCCAGCCAGGACCGCTCCTTGCCCGGAACGATCCGGCCCCGGTATTCCAGCAGCCGCAGGAACACCTGCTGGGTGGCGTCCTCCGCGTCGGGCATGGATTTTAAAAAGCTCAGCGCCAGCCGGTAGACCATGTTTTTGTGCGCGTCGTACAGCGCCAGCACATCCAAGGGTCATCACCTCTTTCTCGTTGGTCTCGTATGGGAGACGAATGGGCAGGGGCAAATGTCACAGGGGAAGAAAGAAAAAACCTCTGCCAGGAACTGGCAGAGGTCTCTCGTATAGATCATGAAAGGGAATCCAGGAGCTCGTGCAGGAGAGTGTACAGCTGCAGGACCTTGTCCCGGTCCATGGTGATGCAGGCGTCGAGCTGCAACGGAACGTCCAGCGCCCGTTCCCGCAGCGCCTCGCCCTCTTTCGTGAGGGAGACGATCAGGTTCCGCTCGTCCTCTCTGGAACGGGTCCGGGTCACATATCCCTTCTCCTCCAGCTTTTTGAACAGCGGCGTCAGGGTCCCAGAGTCCAGGTGGAGCAGGTCGCCGGCCCGCTTTACCGTCAGGCTCTTGTGCTCCCACATGACCATCATGGTCACGTACTGGGTGTAGGTCAGGCCCAGCTTGTCCAGGTACGGGGTGTAGCGCTTCACGACTTCCCTGGAACAGGCGTACAGCGGGAAGCACAGCTGGCTGTCCAGCTTCAGACAGTCATATTTGTGGGTAGGCATTGTATTGTCCCCCTTTTACATACAGTGTCCGTACTATATCACAAAACGATGGGTTTTGCAAATGCCGGAGGGCCCTCGGAGAGGGGTCCGGCACAAATCCCTTTGTAGGAAATGCCAAATCGTCAATGGCAGGAGAAATCCAGGTTTTTATGGGGAATGCGGCTTTTATCCATCAGTTTTTCTACTTGTTCTTCGGTGGATTTTGCCAGCGTTTCAACATTTAAATTGTGAAATTTGCCGATAAGGATATTCCTGGAAAATTTGCTTCGGAGCATGTTTTGGCAGTGTCAAAGACCCGGCGGTGTCAAATCGGAAGGTGTCCGCATAGGATGGACAAATCCATGAGCGTAAGGAGCGGACAGGATGAGCAGTGCGGAGAAAGTGATATCCATCGCCCTGGGGGAGGTGGGCTATGTGGAAAAGGCGTCCAATACGAGCCTGGACCTGGCGACGGCCAACGCCGGGACCGCCAACTGGACGAAATATGCCCGGGACCTGTATCAGGCCGGGTACTACAACGGCAACAAGAACGGCTATGAGTGGTGCGACGTGTTCGTGGACTGGTGCTTTTTCAAGGCCTTCGGCAAGACAGAGGGCCAGCTCATGCAGTATCAGTCCGGGCCTCTGGGCGCGGCATGCCCCTACTCGGCGGGGTATTATAAGGCCAAGGGCCGGTATGACAGGGAACCTCGGGTGGGGGACCAGGTGTTCTTCCAGCAGAATGGGGCCCTGGTCCACACCGGCCTCGTCACGGCGGTGAACAGGACCACCGTCACCACCGTGGAGGGCAACAAGGGCAACCGGGTCAGCAAACAGGACCGGGACCGGGCCGACAGCTACATCGCCGGATACGGCCACCCCGACTACGACGGGACCGGCGGCGGGAGCGCCGTGCCCGCGGAGCCGGTCAAGGCGTGGCAGACCTGGCTGGGGGTGAAGGCGGACGGAGCGTATGGCGCCGCCACCCGGACGAAGGCCGTGGAGCAGGCCCTGCTGGGCTTTGCCGCCCGATATCCCCTTAAGCCGGGCGTGACCGGCGGCATGGTGAAGGTCCTGCAGGGGCGGCTGTACGCCCTGGGATATGACCCGTCCGGGCTGGACGGGGAGTACGGGACCGGGACCGCAGCGGCGGTCCGGGCCTTTCAGGAGAAGACCGGCGGCCTCACCGCCGACGGCGAGGCGGGAGAGGCTACCTTCGCGGCACTGTTCGGACTGTGAAGGCCCGGCGGGCAAAGCCCCGGCATCCGATGGGATGCCGGGGCTTTTTTACAAAAGCAACAGAGAGATTACTAATGATATCAAAGGGGCGGGGACTTCTTGACATTAAATCGAGCGCAGATTATATTTTATTATGTATAGCTGTGCGTATTTGGCACGCGCGGCGTCATTTGTGACGGAGGCGGGTGACACAAAATGGCGGTCCAGATCGGATATTACACGGACAAGGGGACCTATAAACAGGGCAACGAGGACGCGCTGATGGTGCGGACGGCCCAGACGGTCAACGGACCGCTGGTGCTGGCGGCGGTCTGCGACGGTATGGGCGGCTTGGCCCGGGGCGAACTGGCCAGTTCCTCCGCGGTACGGGCGCTGTCGGACTGGTTCGACGGGGAGCTCCCGCTGCTGCTGAGGGACGGATATGATCTTGGCGTCCTCCGGGCCGGCATAGACCGCGAGATCCGCCGGATCAGCGCGGAGATGAAGGAGTATTCCATGAAAAACGGCATCCGCATGGGCACCACCGTCACCATGGCGCTGCTGTATGCGGGCCGGTGCGTCACGGCCAATGTGGGGGACTCCCGGGTCTATGAGATCAGCAGCGTCCTGCGGCAGCTCACCGTGGACCACTCCCTGGTCCAGCGGGAGGTGGCGACCGGTCTGCTCCGGCCGGAGGACGCGGAGCGGGATGAGCGGCGCAATATCCTGACCCAGTGCGTGGGCGAGCCGGCCAATCTGGCCCCGGATATCCGGGAAAAGCCCATGATACCGGGGGCGGTGTATCTGCTCTGCTCGGACGGGTTCCGGCATGAGCTGGTCCCGGAGGAGATGCGGGCGTGGGTATACGCCGAGGCGGGCCGGGGCGACGAGGCCATGAACAATGTCCTGCGGGAGCTTGCCCGGAAGGCCATGGAACGGGGCGAGACAGACAATATCACGGCTGTGGCCGTGCGGATGACAGAGGACGGGAGGTGAGGCGCCAATGGCCCAGATCGGCATGCTGCTGAACAACCGATATGAGATATTGACGGAGATCGGCCGGGGCGGGATGTCCGCGGTCTATCTGGCCCGGGACCGAAACCTGAACAAACAGTGGGCCGTCAAAGAGGTGGAGAAGCAGACCGGCAACCGGAACAACCAGATCGTCGTCCAGAGCCTGCTGGCGGAGGCGGGGATGATGAAGCAGCTGAACCACCCCCTGATCCCCCGGATCGTGGATATCTTTGAGGACAGCTCCACCATCTATATTGTCATGGACTATATGGAGGGCATCAGCCTGGACAGGTACCTGCGGGAGCATGGCCCGCTGCCCCAGGAGGCGGTGGTACATATCGGCATCCAGCTGTGCGAGGCGCTCAGCTACCTCCATACCCGCCGGCCTCCCATCATCTACCGGGACATGAAGCCGGCCAACATCATGCTCAATGACCCGGAGCGGATGAGCGTGCAGCTGTTCGACTTCGGCATTGCCCGGGAGTACAAGGAGGGCAGGACGGGGGATACGGTCCTGCTGGGCACGCCCGGATTCGCCGCGCCGGAACAGTGCCGGGTGGGCAAACAGACCGACGCCAGAACGGATATCTTCGGCCTGGGTGTGACCTTGTATAACCTGGTCACCGGCCACAGCCCGGCGGAGGATTTTAAGCTCTATCCCATCCGTCACTGGAATACGAAGCTGTCGGACGGCCTGGAGCAGGTCATCCTCAAGTGCACCAAGGCGGAGCCGGAGGAGCGCTATCAGAGCTGTGAGGAGCTGAAGCACGATCTGACCCATTACAAGGACCTGGAGTGGCGGGTCCGGCGGACCCTGAAGAAAAAGCTCGCCATGTTCCTGGTCCCCGCCGCCCTGTCCCTGGTATGCCTGGCCGGCGGCTTCGGCCTGCAGGCGTTCTATGCCAGGCAGAGCGTCAAGAACTATGAGGACACCATCACCATGGCCGCCCGGGAGCCGGACCACGACCAGCGGCAGGCGTATTACCTGGAGGCGATCGGCTATGACGGCGCGGACATCCGGGCCTATGAGGGGCTGATCGAGCTGTACAAGCAGGATTCGTCCTTCACCACCGATGAGCGGTCGGTCCTCCAGCAGCAGCTCCAGCAGAATCTGGACGCCATCGAGCTCCGCAGTGTGGAGGATTACGTCCAGCTCAATTACGACATCGGCACGCTCTATTGGTTCTACTACGACTACGGCAATACCGCCGACAACCAGACGACCCGGATGGTCAGCGCCCTGCCGTGGTTCACCACGGTGCAGGATACATGCGCCGAGCAGCAGTATGACTTCGACAGGCTGGAGATGACCGATCTGTTCTGCCGGATCGGCTCCTTCTACCGGGATTACGCCGCCAACATCCGGGAGGCGGCGGATATGGGCACCTATCTGTCGTTCTGGAATACGCTGGAAGAGTTCCGGCTCTATCTGCGGGACCACGACGAACAGGAGCTGATGGAGTGGGAGTCCTATAAGGTCATCGTTTACGCCATGGAGAACCTGATGCCCAAGTTCAAGAGCGACGGCGTCACAAGAGGACAGATCGAGGTCATGATCGAGGCGGTGCGGGCGGATACGGCGGAGTTGGTCGCCACGACCGACGTCACCACCGAGATCAGAGAATATATCGGCCAGCGGCTGGCGGAAGACGGCGGCGTCGTCCGCAGCCTGAACGCCAACTACGGCGCCTGACGGACGGAGGTGCGAGGATGGATGGATTGACAGTTTACCGGGTGGCCTCCATTGCCATGTTCGCCGCGGCCGGGGTGCTGGCGGTGACGGCGGTCGTGATGTTTTTTGCCCTGCGGATATGGAAGGTCATCGGCCGTCTCTCCGGCTCCCAGCGGGTCCGGGGGGATGAGCGGGAGATGGATTGGACGCCGGGCGCGAAAAACTA
>CANRNU010000050.1 GCA_947632005.1 uncultured Oscillospiraceae bacterium
TTGTTCATGGCGTACTTGATGAACAGCACGAAGCCGCACAGATAGATGATGAGGGAGGAGATCAGATCGGAGATCTGGGAGGAATACTTGGTCAGGTCCACATAGCCGCCGCCGTTGGTGATGTGCTGGATGAAGTAAGAGGAGAAGATGGCGCCGATGGGATGCAGACCGCCCAGGAAGGCCGCGGCGATGCCGTTGAAGCCCATGCCGGGCACGGAGGACTGGGTGACGGACCACTGTTCGTAGTCGGTCTGGTACAGGAACGCCCCGCCCAGAGCCGCCAGAGCGCCGGCAATGGCCAATGTCAGGATGATGTTGCGCTTTTCCGCCATGCCGGCGTACTTGGCGGCGTTTTTGTTGTTGCCGGTGGCTTTGAGCTCATAGCCCAGCTTGGTCTTGTCCAGCAGGACCATGATGACGATGGCCAGGATGACGGCCAGAGGGATGGCAATGGTCACGTACCTGTTGCCGCTGAACAGCTTTCCCATCCCCAGGGAGGGCAGCAGCGCCTGGGGCGCCTCACTGGTCACATGCAGGGTGTAGGGGCTGGTGGGCTCCTTCACCGAATTCAGGATCATGTTGGTGGTATACAGGCCGATCCAGTTGAGCATGATGCCGGAGATGACCTCGTTGACGTTGCAGTAGCTCTTCAAAAGGCCCACGATGGCGCCGTAGGCCGCCCCCACCAGGATGGTGAACAGCAGGCAGGGCAGCCAGCTCCAGCCCCAGCCCAGGGAGGAGATCAGGCACGCGCAGCTGCCCACCACGAACTGACCCGCCGCGCCGATGTTGAACAGGCCCACCTTATAGGCGAACAGCACGCTCAGCGAGCACATCAGAAGGGGGGCCGTTTTCACCAATGTATTGCCCAGGTTTTTCAGCCGCAGATTGGTCTTGGAGGCATTCAGGAAGTTTTTCACCACCGCCACGATGGCCTCTCCTGCTCCATCGGGATTGATGAACAGCAGCACGATATAGCCGATGAACAGGCCCAGGACGATGCAGATCAGAGACGCGACCAAGGCCTGGACAGCAGGTTTTTTGAAAATGTTATTCTTCATGGACTCACCTCGTCTCTCTTGGCGCCGGCCATGTACAGGCCCAGCTCCTCCTGGGTGGTCTTCTTCGGGTCAAGCTCGCCCACGATCTCGCCCTCGTACATGACCAGGATCCGGTCGGGCACGTCCATGACCTCGTCCAGCTCCAGGCTCACCAGCAGCACTGCCTTGCCCGCGTCCCGCTGGGCCACCAGCTGCTTGTGGATGTATTCGATGGCGCCCACGTCCAGGCCGCGGGTGGGCTGGACCGCCACCAACAGCTCCGGGTTCTTGTCGATCTCCCGGGCCACGATGGCCTTCTGCTGGTTGCCGCCGGACATGGCCCGGGCAACGGTGATGGGGCCCTGGCCGGAGCGGACGTCGTACTGCTCGATGAGCTTCTCGGCGTACTCCCGGATGGGGC
The DNA here is from genome assembly GCA_947632005.1 of uncultured Oscillospiraceae bacterium. Classification (GTDB taxonomy): domain Bacteria; phylum Bacillota; class Clostridia; order Oscillospirales; family Oscillospiraceae; genus CAJOIG01. Next base: position 1,462 of record CANRNU010000050.1, read on the forward strand.
CGCGCTTGAGGAACCCGGCCTTGCTGGTGAACTCCGGCTCGAAATACCGCTGGAGCACCATGTTGTCCTCCAGGGTGTAATCCAGCACCAGGCCGTGCTTGTGCCGGTCCTCGGGGATGTGGCTCATGCCGGAGGTGGAGCGCTTGCGGATGGAGGCGTGGGTGATGTCCTGGCCGCACAGCTCGATCTTGCCGGACACCAGGGGCTCCAGGCCGGTGAGGCCGTAGACGAATTCTGTCTGGCCGTTGCCGTCGATGCCCGCCAGGCACACGATCTCGCCCCGGTGCACCTTCAAAGACACGTTCTTGACGGCGTTGTTCTTGTGGACCTTGCTGGCTACGGTCATGCCCTGCACGTCCAGGACCACGTCCCCGGGCGTGGAGGGTTTCTTCTCCACATGGAAGTTCACGTTCCGGCCCACCATCATGGCGGACAGCTCCTCCATGGTGGTGTCCTTGGTCTCCACGGTACCGATGTACTTGCCCTTCCGGAGCACGCTGCACCGGTCGGCCACGGCCATGATCTCCGCCAGCTTGTGGGAGATGAACAGGATGCTCTTGCCCTCGGCGGCCAGATTCTTCATGATCTGCATGAGCTCCTCGATCTCCTGGGGGGTCAGCACGGCGGTGGGCTCGTCGAAGATGAGGATCTCGTTGTCCCGGTAGAGCATCTTCAGGATCTCCGTGCGCTGCTGCATGCCCACGGTGATGTCCTCGATGAGGGCGTCCGGGTCCACCTGCAGGCCGTACTTCTCCGACAGGGCCAGGACCTTCTCCCGGGCTTCCTTCTTCTGGAGGAAGCCGTGCTTGGTGGGCTCCACGCCCATGATGATGTTGTCCAGGACGGTGAAGCACTCCACCAGCTTGAAGTGCTGGTGCACCATGCCGATGCCCAGGTCATTGGCGTCGTTGGGGTCCTTGATGGACACCACCTGGCCGTCCTTTTTGATGACGCCCTCCTCCGGCTGGTACAGGCCGAACAGCACGCTCATCAGCGTGCTCTTGCCGGCGCCGTTCTCGCCCAGCAGGGCGTGGATCTCACCCTTTTTCAGCTGCAGGGTGATGTTGTCGTTTGCGATGATGCCCGGAAACTTCTTGGTGATGTTCAGCATCTCGATCGCATATTGCGTTTCCGCCATCCTCATCCTCCTTCCTGGGGTACCACCCGCGCGCAGCCTGCGCGGTGTGTAAATTTTTTACAGTCCGTTTTTTAAAAAAGCAGACGCGGCGGGGGCCGCGTCTGCTGTTGTTGCGCAGGATGAGATTACTTGATGTTGCCCTGATCGTTCACGGTGATGGTCGTAGCCATATCCGCAGCGGCAGCCTCGGTGTCATTGGAGACGGTCACGTCGCCGTTGAACATGGCAGCCACCAGAGCGGCATAATCTTCCTCGGTGAAGGTGTCGGACCACTGGGTGGTGCCCAGCTGGACGTAGTTGTCCTCGGGGGTCTCAGAGACCAGGCCCAGGGTGTCGATCTTGCCGCCGTACTGATCGAACAGGCCGTCCTGCACCGCAGCCAGCATGGTCTGCACGGTGGGGGCCAGGCCCTTCATGGCGGAGGTGACGGTCATGCCCTCGCCGTAATCGCCGTCGATGATGCCGACCTGGTCAACGTCAACGCCGATGACCTTGCCCTCGACCTTGGCAGCCGCCTCGGCCACGGAGGTGTACACACCGCCGCCGCAGGCGAAGACGATCTCGGTGCCGGCGCCGTACCAGGTATCCATGGCAGCGGTGATGTCCGCATCGCCGAAGAACTGGTTGGCGTAGGCGTAGTTGAGCTCCACGTCCTCGGCGCCGATCTCGGCGGCCGCAGCGTCAGCGCCCTGCACGAAGCCGTAGCCGTAGCGGATAACGGCGGGCACAGCCATGCCGCCGCAGAAGCCCAGCTTGGTGTAGCCCAGCTTCACAGCCGCGTAGCCGGCCATGTAGCCGCACAGCTCTTCCTGGTAAGTAGCGCAGTAGAGGTTCGCGGGGACCTCATAATCGTCGCCCAGATCGCCGGCGCCCACGTCCAGAGCAATGAACGTGACGTCTTCATTGTACTCGGCAGTCTCCTTGATGGCATTGGCAAAAGCGTAGCCGGGCATCACGATGACGGTGTAGCCGTCGTCGATGGCCTGGTCGATGGAGGAGACACGGTCGGCGTCGGAGTCAGAGGTGGGCTTGTAGTATTTGAAGTCCACGTTGTTGGCGTCGGCATAGGCCTTGCAGGCCTCATAGGTGGTCTGGTTGAAGGACTGGTCGGTGATGTCGCCATAGTCGGTGATCATAGCCACGCTCATGTCGCCCTCGTCGGCAAAGGCGACGGCGGACAGCGCGAAGACCATGGTCAGGGCCAGGACGAGCGCAAGGATCTTTTTCATGGGGTTCCTCCTTAAAAATAATAAAGATTTCTTTTGTTGGTGTACTTTTTCCGTACGTCATTATTATAACATGTCCAACAAACCGGCGCAACGGAAAACCCATAAAAAAACGGCTACGAGATATTGCAAAATAGTTGCAATTTTGCCGCTTTTCACCGAAAAAACTTCCGCCTTGCCAGCGGATTTTATTTATGGTATCATATTTGTCAAAGCAAAGGGAAGGGAGTGGGCCCTATGGGCAAGATCCTGACCATCGGCATCGCCGGCGGTACCGGCAGCGGCAAGACCACCATCACCCGCCGTATCCAGCGGCAGTTTGAAAATCAGGTCAGTACCCTTTATCACGACAATTACTATTATGCCCACGACCACCTGACCATGGAGGAGCGGGCCAAGCTCAACTACGACGAGCCCGCCGCCTTTGAGACGGCTCTGCTGGTGGAGCACCTGGCAAAGCTCCGGGCCGGGGAGCCGGTGGACGGGCCCGTCTATGACTACACCGTCCACAACCGCTCGAAGCAGACCCAACGGCTGGAGCCGGCGCCGGTGGTGCTGGTGGAGGGCATCCTCATCCTGGCGGACGAGGAGCTGTGCAGGAGCCTGGACATCAAGGTGTTCGTGGACGCGGACGCGGACGTGCGCATCCTGCGCCGCATCGTCCGGGACGTGCGGGACCGGGGCAGGAGCCTGGAGAGCGTGGTCAACCAGTACCTGACCACCGTCAAGCCCATGCATGAACTGTACGTGGAGCCCTCCCGCCGCCGGGCCGACATCATCATCCCCGAGGGCGGTCACAACGAGGTGGCCATGGAACTTCTCATCCGGCGCATCCAGGCGCATCTGCAGGAGGTGGAATAAATGGCAAAGCTATACTTCAAATACGGCGCTATGGGTTCTTCCAAATCCGCCCAGGCGCTCATTGCCAAGTTCAACTACGAGGAACAGGGCATGCGCTGCTGGCTCATCAAGCCGGCCACGGATACCCGGGACGGGGCGGACATCATCCGCTCCCGCATCGGCCTGCAGGCCGTAGGGGACGTGATCTCTCCTGTGGACAACATCTGCGACCTGTATCAGGCCGCCGGCTGGTGCGACGTGATCATCGCCGACGAGGCCCAGTTCTTCACCCCTGCCCAGATCGACCAGCTGCGGGACATCGTGGACCAGGCGGACGTGCCGGTGATGTGCTTCGGTCTGCGCACGGACTTCCTCACCCACCTGTTCCCCGGGGCCCGGCGGCTGATGGAGGTGGCCGACTCCATCACGGAGATCAAGACCATCTGCACCTGCGGTCGGAAGGCCGTGGTCAACGCCCGTCTGGACGAGCACGGCAACATCGTCACCCAGGGCCAGCAGGTGATGCTGGGAGGCAACGACACCTATACCGCCATGTGCCACCGCTGCTGGAAAAAGCGGATCCGGGAGCAGGAGGGAGAATGATCCCCGCCCGCGCTTCGTCGTTCTGTCACGCAAAAAGACGGCCCGTACAGGGCCGTCTTTTTCTTCTGTCTGTCCCCTGCCGGTCTCTGTGCCCGCCCAGGGCGTCACCGACCGGAGACCGGGTATTTTCTGTCCAGGACCGCCAGGACCCGGTCCGCCACCGCGGCCGCGGCGGTCCCGTTTTCACAGGCCCCCGTGTCTGCATACAGTTTTTTCAGCGCTTCCTCATAGGCCGCCGGGTCGAAACGGTGGAGATTCTCCAGCAGCGCCTCGTTGCTCTCCGCCAGCGGGAACGGCATGTTGCGGATATCAAAGTACAGCCCCCGGTCACCCATATAATCCGCCAGATCCGTAGCAAACAGGAAGGTGGGTTTTCGGATCAGTCCCGCCTCAAACATGATGCTGGAATAATCTGTGATCACGACATCCACAGCCGGGATGAGTTCATAGAGATCCGGATAGTGCGTCGCGCTGCGCACGTCGTCCGAATACGGTATGGCATCCGCCTTATCGGCGATGTTGGGATGAAGCCGGACCAGAAACAGCCAGCACCCCCCCATGTCCTGTTCCAGCTGACGCAGCACTCTGTGGAAATCCAGAGCATAGCTGGCCATGCTCTTGTCCACTCGGAACGTGGGCGCATAGAGGACGATCTTTCGCCCCTCCGGGATATCCAGCCGGGACCGCACGGCCCGGATCTGGTCCTCCGTGATGTTGAACAGCACGTCCAGTCTCGGCGAGCCGCATTTCATTACCTCTCCGTCATACCAGAACACCGTCCTGCAAAGCTCTGAAAAGAAATCGTTGCCGGACAGCATCAGGTCCGTTGCCTTGGCGTCCCATTTCGCGTTCTCCAGGTAGGCGCGGCTGAGGTGGTCCTCAACATCCTGCTCGATCTTTTTGAAAGAATATCCGCCATGCCAGCATTGTATATAGTATTGGCCCCGGCGTTTGGTGAGCCCGCTATGCTGTTTTCTGGCGTTGTCGACCCACACCGCTGCCGTGGCCAGATCCCAGATGTGCCTGGCAGAGCGGTATCTTACATATCGTATGCCCTCCGGGACCGTGTTCCGGTTTTCCGGTTTTGCGGCCCAGACCAGCTCCAGACCGGGGCGCTTTTCCATCAGGCTGATGGCTACGGCCTTGCTGTTGTCGCCGAATCCGCCGCCATAATAACTCTCCAGGACGACCTTGTTCCTGTTCAGCGGGAGCACCCGTGCCGCCAGCATGATGGCCCTTATCCACGCGGCTTTGGCATAGTTTCTTGCGACCGTGAGCCACCTGACTACTTTTTCCATCGCGTCTCCTTCCGTGCACTTCTTCCTTCTATTTCATCCCCTCATGTTCCCGCTCACCGGCAGGACCAGAGAGCCGACCCATCCCGCAGAGGCTGCTCCCTCTGCGCGCTCACACGCCGGTGATGATCTTCCGCACTTCCTCCGGCGGCAGCTTTTCTGCCGCCCGGTCATAGGTGACGAAGCCGTTGAGTTCGTCCTCCACGTCGGTGAGCTGGGTATAGATGGCCGCGGCAAGACCCGCCTTCTTGGCCGGTCCGATCTGCTCCTCATAGAGGGCCCGCAGCTTATTCAGCAGTTCCCCGGCATCTTTGCACCGGCTATAGCCGAAATCCTGGTCGTTGAACGCGTGGTCCGGCACCCGCAGATTGTATCCGCCGAATTCCGACAGCAGCACGGCCCGGCCCTCCCGGTCCGGCTTATAGCGGTACGGCCGGAAATACACGTGCAGGCTCTCTGTCTCTCCGCCGCCCTGGTCGTGCCAGCCGCTGGCGTGGTCCACCGTCCGGGTCGGGTCCAGCGCCTTCACATGCTCCCGGACCCTCACGGCGTCAAACTGGCCCCAGCCCTCGTTGAAGGGGACCCACAGGGCGATACAGGGACAATTATACAGTGTGCCGATCATTTCGTCCAGCTCCCGCAGGAACATCTCCCGGCCGGCGGCGTCGGTCCGGGCAAACCGGGCGTACCGGTCGTCCCGCAGGCGGAGGCGGGACATCACCGCCGGAAGCTGGACGGTGACGGGGCTGTAATTCGTCCCGCCGCCGTTGGGCATGTCCTGCCAGACCAGCATCCCCAGCCGGTCGCAGTGGTGATACCACCGCAGGGGCTCCACTTTGATGTGCTTGCGGATGGCATTGAAGCCCAGGCGCTTGGCCAGCTGGATGTCATAGACCATGGCCTCGTCCGAGGGCCAGGTATAAAGCCCCTGCTGGTTGTAGCCCTGGTCCAGGACCCCGTTGTGGAAATAGGGTGTCCCGTTCAGGCACAGCCGCCCATCCTCCACAGAGAATTTCCGCATGGCGAAATAGCTCTCCACCCGATCCCTGCCCAGGCTCACGGAAAAATCATACAGCTTGGGGTGCTCCGGGCTCCAGGGTTCAAAATCCGGCACAGGCACCTCGGCGGGGCAGGGGTATGTATTTCCCCGGAAATACACGGCGGCCCCGGCTGGGTCCGCGTCGATGTGCACACAGGAGCCGTCGGGATCCGGGGTGATGCGGAGGCTTTTGATATGCTCCTCCGGCACGGCCTCGGCCCAGACCGGCTGCCATATCCCGCTCTGGGGCGTGTACCAGATCTCCCCGCGTTCTGTCTTCTGCTTGCCCCGGGCCAGGGGGACCGTATCTGTCCCATCCCGGCACAGGACCAGGATCTCCGCCCGGCGGGTATCGTCCAGGGCGGCGGTGATATCCAGGGAAAAGGGCGTATAGCCCCCCACATGGGTCCCGGCCTCCACACCGTTGACCCAGACCTTCGCCCGCTGGTCCACCGCGCCGAAATGGAGCAGCACCCGACCGGGGGCGCCCGAGAAGTCCGCCGTCCGCCGGTACCACAGCCGGTCGTCGGGCCCCACCGGCCGCATCACCCCTGAGGCGGGCGCCTCGGGGGAGAAGGGCACCCGGATCGTCCCGTCCCACCGGGACGGGACAGCGTCTGTTCCTGTGACAGCATAGTCCCATGGCCCGCAGAGATCCCACCACTGCTCCCGGACCATCTGAGGACGGGGATATCCGTACATCGCGTTTCCTCCCTGCGGCAAAAATGGATGATATTTTGGCCTATTATTTCGGGCTTGTTCATATTATATTATAACATAGCTGAAAACCGCAATGGTCCCGTGAGACAGCCGCCGGATTTTTTGCGGGATTTTGCCTGTTTTTAGCAGATTAAGCTGTAGACAGTTGGGGTTTGTTGTGCTATTATATCAAGGTATAAAATTAAGCAGAGGTGATGCTCATGCTCTTTAAGTCCCATGGCGGCGTCCATCCGAACGACAAGAAGGCGCCCGCCAACGAAGCGGAGATTACCACCATACCGCAGCCCCCGCAGGTGGTCATCCCCATGTCCCAGCACATCGGCGCGCCCTGTACGCCGCTGGTCGCTGTGGGCGACGAGGTCAAGCTGGGCCAGAAGATCGGCGAGGCGAAAGCCCCCGTCTCCGCGCCCATCCACGCCTCCGTTTCCGGCAAGGTGGTGGCCATCGCGCCTCACCTGAACAGCCTCGGCAATATGGTGACCTCCGTCGTCATCGAAAACGACTTCAAGGACACCCCCGCCGAGACCATGGTCCCCGCCTCCGCGGAGGACCTGGAGAGCCCCGAGAAGATCGCGGACATCGTCCGTGAGGCCGGCATCGTGGGCATGGGCGGCGCTACGTTCCCCACCGCGTTCAAGATCACCAGCGGCTGGGGAAAGGTGGACACCGTCATCATCAACGGCGCTGAGTGCGAGCCGTACATAACCAGCGACCATCGCACCATGCTGGAGCACCCCGAGGAGCTGCTCAAGGGGATCCAGCTTATCATGAAGGCCTGCAAGGTGGACAAAGCCTACTTCGGCATCGAGCTGAACAAGAAATTCGCCCTGGACCTTCTCAACTTCAAAGGCGCCAAGGAGATGGGCATTGAGATCGTCCCCCTGAAGTGCCAGTACCCCCAGGGCGCAGAAAAGACCCTCATCAAGACCGTCACCGGCCGTGAGGTGCCCCCCGGAGGGCTGCCCTCCAACGTGGGCTGCAGCGTGTTCAACGCCTTCACCGCCTACAGCGTCTACCGCGCCTGCTACGAGGGCTGGCCCGCCATTGAGCGCGTGGTCACGGTCTCCGGCTCCGCCATCGCCGAGCCCAAGAACGTGAAGGTCCGCGTCGGCACCCCCATGCAGTGGGTGTTTGAGCAGACCGGCGGCTTTGCCAAGGAGCCCTGGAAGATCATCATGGGCGGCCCGATGATGGGTATGGCCCAGTATGATATGGAGGTCCCCTGTGCCAAGGGCACCGCTGCGCTGCTGGCCTTCGCCGAGGATGAGGACAAGACCGTCTCCGACCCCGTGTGCATCCGCTGCGGCCAGTGCGTCGACGGCTGCCCCATGAACCTGCAGCCCATCTTCATGTACATGTACCAGCAGAAGGGCGACGTGGAGATGCTCCAGAAGCTCAACATTATGGACTGCGTGGAGTGCGGCTCCTGCTCGTACATCTGCCCGGGCCGCCTGCACCTGACCCAGGCCTTCAAGACCGGTAAGGCCATGGTCCAGGCACACCTGGCCGCCCTCAAGGCCAAAGAGGAGGCCGAAAAGGCCAAGGAAGAGGCCAAGAACGCCCCCGAAGAGAAGAAGGAGGAGAAGTAAGATGAACGAAGAACGTAAGCTTATCGTATCCTCCTCCCCCCATATCCGCACCCCCCGGGACACCCAGGCCATCATGCTGGACGTGCTCATCGGCCTGGCGCCCGCGCTGGTAGCGGCCATCATCTTCTTCGGCATCAAGCCCCTGATCGTGACGGTCGTGTCCGTGGTCAGCTGTGTGGTGTTTGAATTCGGCTACCGGAAGCTTCTCAAAAAGCCGGACAGCTACATGGATCTGTCCGCGGTGGTGACCGGTGTGCTGCTGGCATTCTGCCTGCCCTACACCTTCCCCTGGTGGGCCACCATCATCGGCGCGTTCTTCTCCATCGTACTGGTCAAGCAGCTGTTCGGCGGCATCGGCAAGAACATCTGGAACCCCGCGCTGGCGGGCCGTGCGTTCCTGCTGATCAGCTACGCCGTGCTGATGACCACCTGGATCGAGCCCGACGCGCCGGATGCGGCGACCTTCGCCACCCCTCTGGCCAGCCTGCACGCGGGCCAGCTGGTCCCCGGCGGCCTGAACGCCCTGTGGGATATGTTCATCGGCAACATCGGCGGCAGCTTCGGCGAGGTCAGCGCGCTGGCCCTGCTTCTGGGCGGCGCCTGGCTGGTGTACCGGAAGGTCATCAGCCTTCGCATCCCCGTGTTCTATGTGGGCACGGTGGCCGTGCTGACGCTCATCTTCTCCCGGGGCAACAACCACATCCTGTGGATGCTCCAGAACGTGCTGTCCGGCGGCCTGCTGCTGGGCGCCATCTTCATGGCGACCGACTACTGCACCAGCCCCGTCACCCCCAAGGGCCAGATCATCTTCGGCATCGGCTGCGGCCTGCTGACGGTCCTCATCCGCTACTTCGGCGGCTATCCTGAAGGCGTCAGCTTCGCCATCCTCATCATGAACTGCTGCACTTGGCTCATCGACCAGCACACCGCCCCCCGCCGCTTCGGCGTGGCCAAGGGCAAGAAATCCAAGAAGGAGGAGGACGCCAAGGCATGAAAAAAATCGTAGACTTTATCAAACCGGCTGTGATCCTTCTGCTGGTGGCCGCTGTGGTGGCCCTGGTGCTCGGTCTGGTGGATATGATGACCCGCGGCCGCATCGCCGACATCGCCGAGCAGACCAAGACCAACGCCATGAAGGCCGTTTTGGAGGCCGACTCCTATGACCAGATCGACCTGGGCGAGGAGGCCCCCGCCGACGTGGACGAGGTCTATGCCGCCGAGGGCGGCGGCTGGGTGGTCCAGGTCACCGAGACCGGCTCCCAGGGCGCCATCACCCTGATGGTGGGCGTGGGCGACGATCTGACCTGCACCGGTATCTCCGTCACCAAGTCCAGCGAGACCGCCGGTCTGGGCGCCATCGCCTCCCAGAAGAGCGACGCCGGCGACGCCTTCCGCGGCCAGTTCGTCGGCCAGAGCGGCGACGTAAAGGTCACCAAGGACGGCGGCACCATCAACGCCCTCACCGGCGCCACCATCACCTCCAGAGCCATCTCTCTGGGCGTTACGTCCGCCCTGGCTCTGTGCGAGACTTTAGGTTAAGGGGGTAGAAAGGCATGAACGCAAAAAAACAGCTCACAGAAGGCCTTATCACCAATAACCCCGTACTGGTGCAGCAGATCGGCCTGTGCGCGACCATGGCCATCTCCACCACGCTCTTCAACGGCATCGGCATGGGCCTGTCGGTCCTCATCATCCTGACCTGCTGCAACGTGGTGGTCTCCGCCATCCGGAAGATCATCCCCGGACAGGTCCGTCTGGCCATCTTCGTGGTGGTCATCGCCGGTTTCGTCACCATCGTGGACCTGCTGCTGCAGGCATTCATCCCGGCCCTTTCCTCCGCGCTGGGCGTGTTCATCCCGCTGATCGTGGTCAACTGCATCATCATCGGCCGGGCGGAGGCGTTCTCCTCCAAGGAAAATGTGTTCCTGTCCCTCCGGGACGGCGTGTTCCAGGGCCTGGGCTACACCTGCGTGCTGATCCTGATGTGCCTGTTCCGCGAGCTTCTTGGCTCCGGCACCATCGGCGGCGGCCTTCTCAACGGCGCCAATTCCTTCATCACCCTGGACGGCACCGGCGCCGGCATCCGCATCATTCCCGAGGGTTACGGCGCTGGCGCGCTGATCCTCCC
>CANRNU010000051.1 GCA_947632005.1 uncultured Oscillospiraceae bacterium
CCGTCTCAGAGCTCATGCCGGCGGGGACGCCGCCCTTGGCAAACTCTTCTATGGCGGCCTTCAGCAGGCCCTCCGCCGCCGCATCCGTCTGTACGCCCTCGTCGGCGTCGGTCCCCACCTTCAGCGCCGGCTCCTGCTGGCCGGCCTCGATGACCCGCAGCTCGACGCTGGTATCGCCCGCCGCATCGGGGATGATGTGGTAGATGAGCTTGCCGTACGCGTCTTTCTCCCAGCGCAGCGTGCAGCCGGAGACGGCCGCCAGCTCATAGCCCAGGTCGTTGAACGTTGCGGTCAGCTCGTCCAGCACCAGCAAGAGGCCCTCATGATCCCCAGATCCCGACCAAGACGTGCCTCCGGCGGGCAGCACGTTGCTGACCGTGCAGTGGCACCCGAAGGCGTCGTACACCTTCACTTTGACCCACCGAAAGGGCTGCGCCTCCACGATGGGCACGGTCACCGTCTCCTCTGTGGCGTCCACTAGGTAACAGCTGTAGATGTCGCCGGTCGCTTCATCAGATTCGATCGACCTGAGCCAGACAGAGCCGCCGGTAACGCCGGGCCCCACTGCGTAGCCGTTTTTCAGCGTGAAGCAGCCCTGGCCGTTTTCCATCGTGCCGCCGGACGCTACATAGGCTCTTTCGGTATCTTTGCTCATTCCGTAGAGGTCGGTTGGTTCCAAAGCGTCGGGGATGGTGGCCGACAGCTTCGCGCCGGTCTTGACGGCTATTACTGTCACCTTGACGGATTTGGCGTTCTCGTTCACACTGACAAAATAGCTTCCCTCGACAAAGGCGTCGCCCTCCACAGAGATCGTATAGCCCTCCTCCGGCTCGGCATAGAAGCCGTTGCCGGGCAGCACGTAATTCTCCTTGTCCTTGATCTTATCCTCCTCGCCCGCATACTCGATCTTGATAGGCTTGGGCGCCTGGTCGTCGGGCCTGGTCGTGGCGGTCATGGTCTCTGCGCCGTCCGGCTCCACGGCGTATTGCACAGACAGCAGATCGCCGGTGGCCTTGTCAAGACGATAATACTTCCCGCTGACATGACCGCCCACTACGTCCAGCGCACAGACTTTGGCTTCCAAACGCAGCTCAGCACCCTTTTTTAGTTCATAGGAACCCGCCAAAGAGCCATCACGGTCACTATAGTAGATTCTGACGGAATCCGTGACCTGGGTGACGTACCCCTCGTCGTCCACAAGCTTGACGGTTATCAGCTTGAGGATGCGGACCGTGACGGTCCCGTCGCCGTTCTTGTCCTGGAGCCGGAAGGCTTCGACATAGTCACTTTTCCCCGCAGGATAATAATACTTATCGAGGTCGCACTCATCGGTCTCTTGAACGTAATATCCGTCCTTCACGGTGATCTGCAGGGCGGCGCTGTCTGCATCAAACACCACCGGCTTGCTGAGATCATAGACCGTACTGTCGTCGGCGTTGGTGACGGAAACGATGTGCTCGGCCCCCTCGAAGTTCACGGTAAAGCCGGAGGTGCTGACCGCCATGACCTGCGGGCGCTCCACGATCTGCACCACCGCTTCGCCGTCGCCGTCGTCCCATATCTCGACCATTCCGTCCTCGAAGCGCACACTGTCGGGGGCGTTTTCAGCCGCCTGGGCGGTATAACCGTCCTCCAGCTCCATGTCAAAGGTCACGGGACCCTCGCCGGCCGCAGAGAGGACGATGGGTGCGCCGGCCTGGGCATCCGGCAGCACGTCGGCGCCGTCCGCGGTCAGGGACAGGATGTGCTCCGCGCCTTCAAACCGTACCGAAACAATGGCCGGCCCATCCGCCGCCGTCTGCGGCCCGTCCTGGACCGGCATATCGTTGACAGCGGCGGGCACCACCTCTCCGCCGTCCCCGCCGGTCTCATCGGCAGGCGCGTCGTCCCCGGCAGGCTCGTCAGGCTCATCGGCCAGCGTGTCGTCCTCGCCGTCCTCGTCAGGCACGTCATCCCCGGCAGCATCCGCCTCATCCGGGGCCTGCACGGACACATCCGCGTCCTGCTCCGCCTGCTCCGTGCCGGACGTCTGTTCAGACGACACTTGGGCAGCGCCCATACTCAGCACCAGCACCGCCGCCAGCAGCAATGCGAAAAGGCGTTTGCTCATATCACGTTTCCTCCCTTGGTATCTCAAGACATCACGGAAAGATATATGTAAAGATATCAAACCAGTTTTATATTAACCCCCCCCGCGGCGTTTCTGTCAATGCTTTCCCGCCACGTGGATACAGAAACAGCGGCGGAGATGCCGTCTCCGCCGCTGTACCCGGCGGTCCCTTTTCGTCGTTTTGCACGATACGTTTGTGAATTGTGCTGTTACCGGACTGTAAAAATCTGGGCATTATAGAGGTTTTTCAAACGGAGGCCGAATATCGTTTGCAACTCGAACAACGTTGTGGTAAATTAAAAATGATAGAATTTTAACGCTGCGACCCAGCAAGGAGGCCTTCCCGTGAAGCGTACCAATGTATCCAACAACGTGATCCGCCGGCTGCCCCGCTACCTGCGGAAACTGGACGATCTGGCCAGCAAGGGCGAAGAGCGCATCTCATCCGACAAGCTTGGCCGTCAAATGGGGCTCACCCCCTCTCAGATACGGCAGGACTTCTCCTGCTTCGGCGAATTCGGACAGCAGGGCTACGGCTACAACATAGACTTCCTGCGCCGGGAGATCGGCCAGATCCTGGGCACCTACCGGGGCTATTCCGCCATCCTGGTGGGCGCGGGCAATCTTGGCACTGCATTGGTGCAGAACTTCGACTTCATCATCGAGGGCTATGCATTCCTGGGCGCCTTTGACATCAAGCCGGAGGTCATCGGCACACAGATCGACGGCTTCCCCATCTATGACGTGAAGGAGCTGCGCAGCTTTGTCCGGGAGCACAAGGTGGACATTGCCATTCTGACCGTGCCCCGGCATGTGGCCCAGGAACTGACAGACACCCTGGCGGAGGCCGGCATCCGGGCCATCTGGAACTTCACCAATACGGAGCTGGACGTGGGCGACAGCGGCATTCTTGTGGAAAACATCCACTTCTCCGACAGCCTTCTGGTCCTGACCTACCACCTGGCCCAGCTGGACGACAGGGAGAAACATGACGCCTGACACCCCCTTTGACACCATCGCCGCCATCTCCACCGGACAGGTCCTGTCCGCCATCGGCATCGTCCGGGTCAGCGGGCCCGACGCCCTAGCCGTGACAGACCAAGTGTTCACGCCCATCAAGGGCGCGCCCATGAGCCAGCGGCGGGACCGGCAGCTCATTCTGGGAAAACTGCATGCCCCGGACGGGACGGTGCTGGACATCTGTCTGGCCACCGTCTCCCGGGGCCCGGACAGCTATACAGGGGAGGACACTGCGGAATTGCAGTGTCATGGCTCCCCTGTTGTTTTGCGCCAGGCGCTGGCAAGTCTCTTCGCCGCCGGCGCCCGGCAGGCCAAGGCGGGAGAATTCACCCGCCGGGCCTTCCTCAACGGGCGCATGGACCTGACTCAGGCGGAAGCCGTCATCGACCTGATCGACGCCGAGACGGCCCAGATCGCGGCCCACGCCGCCGCCCAGCTGGACGGGGCCATCCGCCAGAAGACGGACAAGGTCTATGAAGCCCTGACGGCCATTTGCTCCCACTACCACGCGGTCATCGACTATCCCGACGAGGACATCGAGCCCTTCACCCTGGAACAGTACGCCGCAAGTCTGGAGGAAGCCGCGGAAAAGCTGTCCCGGCTGCTGGCCACCTTCCGGCGGGGAGACGTGCTGAAAAACGGGGTGCCCTGCGCCATTCTGGGCCGGCCCAACGCGGGCAAGAGCTCCCTTTTGAACGCCATTCTGGGCTATGACCGGGCCATCGTCACCGACATCCCCGGCACCACCCGGGACACCATCGAGGAAAAGGCGGTCCTGGGGGGCACGCTGCTGCGGCTGCTGGACACGGCGGGCCTGCGGGACACGGCCGACCCGGTGGAGCGGGAGGGCGTCGCCCGGGCCAGAGACGCGGCCCAGGCTGCGGGCCTGGTGCTGGCAGTGCTGGACGGCTCCGAGCCCCTGACGGCGGAGGACGAGGCAGTGCTGGACGCGGCCAAAAAGGCACCCCGCTGCATCCTTTTGAAAAACAAGTCGGACCTGCCCCCGGCCTGGGACCTGGAGGGGACCCTCCCGGTGAGCGCCCTGACCGGCGCGGGCCTGGAGGCCCTGGAACAGGCCGTTACCGCCCTCTTTGCCGGGGACGAGCCCCTGCCCGTGGGCGATACGCTGACCAACCCCCGGCAGGCGGACGCGGTGGGCCGGGCCCTGGACTATGTCCGGGCCGCGAAGGAGGCCATGGACGAGGGCTTTGCCCCCGACGCGGTGCTGACCGAGGTGGAGGGGGCCCTGTCCGCGCTGGGCGAGCTCAGCGGCCGCACCGTCCGGGAAGACGTGACCAACGGCATCTTTTCCCGCTTCTGCGTGGGAAAATAAACGCCCGGCGCCCCGGTATGTCCCGCAAACAGTTCCGCCGTCTCCCCAGGGAGACGGCGGTGTTTTATTCTCCGAAGAGCCTTTGCAGGTTCCTGTCGTAGGGCGGATATATGACGCCCTTTTCCGTGACGACGGCGGTGATCAGCTCATGGTCCGTCACATCGAACGCCGGATTCCAGCACTTGACCCCCGCCGGGGCCATGGGCTTTTCGTACCACAGCGAGCGTATCTCCTCCCCGTCCCGCTCCTCGATGGGGATGTCCGCCCCCGTGGGGCAGGCGAGGTCGATGGTGGAGGACGGCAGCAGGATGTACACCGGCACGCCGTAGTGGTGCGCGATGATGGCTGCGCCGGAGGTGCCGATCTTATTGGCGGCGTCCCCATTGGCGGCCATCCGGTCACAGCCGGCCAGGACCGCCTGGATCCGTCCCTGCTTCATGGCCAGGGCCGCCATGTCGTCGCAGATGAGGGTGCAGTCCACCCCCGCGTTCATCAGCTCCCAGGCCGTGAGCCGGGCTCCCTGGAGCAGGGGCCGCGTCTCATCCACATAGGCTTTGATCTCCATCCCCCGGGACGCAGCCAGCAGCAGCGGTCCCAGGCCCGTGCCGTATTCGCTGGTGGCCAGAGGCCCGGCGTTGCAGTGGGTCAGGACCGTATCTCCCGGATGGAGCAGACCCAATCCCGCCTCCGCGATGGCCCGGCACATGGCGATGTCCTCATCGTGGATGGCCCGGGCCTCCCGGCCCAGCGCCGCGGTGATGTCCTCCGGCGCCGCGCCGCGCATGGACCGGGCCAGCATCCGCATCCTGTTCACCTGCCTGGCCAGATTCACCGCCGTGGGGCGGCAGGAGATCAGCCGGTCGCAGTCGGCCTCCAGACGCTCGAAAAACGCGTCCGCTCCATAGGTCCTGGACAGCACATATACGCAGTACCCGGCGAAGATGCCGATGGCAGGCGCGCCCCGGACCCGCAGGGAGGCGATGGCCTCATACATATCCTCCCGGGTCTTTATCGCAAGATAGACCACCTCGCCCGGCAGCCGGGTCTGGTCCAAAATGCACACCGCGCTCTCATCGGCTGAGAGCGCGATGTTTTGTATCTTTTCCCTCATGCCCTGTCGATGGCGGGGATGGCGGCGGTGACCAGGGCGGAGAAGCGCTGGGCGATCTGCTGGCCCGCCTCGATGACCTCTTCATGGTTCAGCGGCGCGGCGGACAGGCCGGCGCCCTTGTTGGTGATGCAGCTGATGCCGCAGACCCGCAGGCCCATGTGCCGGGCGGCCACAGCCTCGCAGGCCGTGCTCATGCCCACGGCGCTGCCGCCGATGGCTCCATAGTAGCGCACCTCGAAGGGGGTCTCAAAGCTGGGGCCGGTGAGCTGGATATACACGCCCTCGTCCAGCTTCTGACCCAGCTTTTCCGCCGTCTCATGGAGCACCCGCCGCAGAGCCGGGTCATAGACCTGGCTCATGTCGGGGAAGCGGGGCCCCAGCTGGTCCAGGTTGGGCCCGATCAGGGGGTTGGGGAAGTTGAACATCATGTGGTCCCGGATGACCATCAGGGACGGGGTCTCCATGTCGGGGTCCAGGCCCCCGGCGGCGTTGGTGAGGAACAGGGTCTTGATGCCCAGCAGGCCCATGACCCGGGTGGGCATCACCACATCGTGCACGTCGAAGCCCTCATAGTAGTGGACCCGGCCCTGCATGCACACCACGGGCACGCCCCCGATATATCCGAACAGGTACCGGCCCGCATGGCCCGGCACCGTGGACACGGGAAAGCCCGGGATGTCCTGATAGTCCACCGCGGCAACGATGTCCATGGTCTCAGCCACCGGTCCCAGGCCGGAGCCCAGGATGAGGCCGATGCGGGGCTGAAAATCGGTCTTGGCCCGGACGGCGTCCCGGGCGCGGATGAGCTTGTCGTAATAGTTCTCCATATCAGTGCCCTCCTGCAGTCTTCTGCCCAAAGTCGTCCTGGCCGGTCAGGCCGTCCCGCTTGAGCATATTTTCGATGACGCTCACATCCCCGGCGATATCCATGGCCTCCGCCCGGTAGAGCTTATCGAGCTGTTTTTCATACCCGGCCACCAGCGTATCGGCGATGCCCTCGATGTCCGCCTTGGCCTTGGCCATGTTCTCCCCAGAGACCCCCTGGGCCTCGATGCGGGCGTAGGACTCCAGCAGCTTCAAGGTGGTGGGCAGGTAATAGGTCATGAACCGGTCGATCTGGGGCTTTTTCTCCGGATGGGCCTCCACCTCGGCAAAGATGGACGCGGTCAGATTCTGCATCCGGCGTATCTTTTCGCTCATGACCTCGTCCTGGATGTCGATGTCCGCCTGGCGGATGCGCTCCACATAGCGCTCGTACTCGGACATCTTCTCCTTGGCCCCGGCCGCCTTGGCGGTCTCCCGGGTCTTCTTCTCCTCGTCCTCCCGGCGGTATACGTCCCGCATATCCTCCACGTCGATGACGAGAAGCGCCCGCTCATGGTCGATGTAGGCCCGCTCGCCGTAATAGCCCCGGTCCACCATCTCCGTATAGAGCTTGTCCACCTCTTCCAGCTTCATGCCCAAGGTCCGGGACAGCTTTTTCAGATCCGCCACGCCCTGATTGCCGGACACGGCAAAGCACCGGCGGAACTTGGCCTCCTTCCGGCGGCCCCGGATGGCAGACCAGACCAGCGACCCGCCGCCCAGGACGATGGCAACGGCGGTCAAAATGGTCCACATATCGCCCTCAGAGCCCAAAGCGGCCATAAGGCCGAACCCCGTCAGGATCCAGCCGAACACGGTCTTGACGGTGGCGCCGGCGTCTGCCCGGCGCACGCCGCCGAAGCGGGCGTCCGTCTGTCCCCCGGTCTTTTGGGCCTTCTTGGGCGCGGTCTTCCGGGCCGCGCCGGTCTTGGACCTGACCTGGCCGAACAGCCCGTCCATCAGGTCTCCCAGCAGATCGTTCCCGACGGCGTGGGCGATGGTGAGGAACAGCCCCAGGGGAGGCCACAGGAAAATCAGCGCCACATCGATGACCCAGCTGATGGCGCCCCAGTCCGGGCCTCTTTTGGGCGGACGGGGCCCCGGGGACCCCGGACCGGGTCCCGGCGAGGGAGAACCGTTATAGTTGTATTGATAAGCACTCATAGCATTGACATTTTACCACATCCTCCGGGAAAGGAAAAGTGCCTATTGATTAAACTTTGGTTAAAAGTGCTCCCCTTCCCTTTCCCGGCTCCATCTGGTATACTGTTGACGACAAAGACGAGGAGGCCCCCTATGCAGCAGTCTGTTTTCGACCTGGACCACCTGTCCCGCACCTATTTCAAGCTGGCGCTGCCGGTGGTGCTGGGGATGGCGGTGACGCTCATCTATAACCTGGCGGATACCTACTTCATCGCCCGGACCGGGAACACGGACCTGGTGGCGGGCGTATCCCTGTGCGCCCCTGTGTTCACGGCGCTCATGGCCTTCGGCAACATCTACGGCCAGGGCGGCAGCTCCCTCATCTCCCGGATGCTGGGCCGGAACGACCGGGACGGCACGGCGCGGGTCAGCTCCTTCTGCTTTTACGCAGCCATCGTCACGGGCCTGGTCCTGGCCGTACCGGCTGTTTTGTTCCGCCTGCCGCTGCTGCGGCTCATCGGGGCCAAGGAGGCCACCCTTCCCTATGCCTCGGAATACTTCACCGTCCTGGCCGGATGCGCGCCCATCGTCATCCTGAATTTCATCCACTCCAACCTGCTCCGGTGCGAGGGAATGAGCGGGCTGTCTATGGCGGGCTCCGTGGGCGGGGCGCTTTTGAACATCGCGCTGGACCCCATCTTCATCTCCGTGCTGGGGCTGGGCGCCCGGGGCGCAGCCATCGCCACGGTGCTGGGCTACGTCTTCACCGACGTGTTTCTGCTGGTCATGCTCCTGCGCCGGAGCCGGTATCTGTCCGTCGTCCCCCGGGACTGCCGGGTGGACCGGGACGAGCTGCGGCAGATATTGGGCATCGGCGTCACCGCGGCCATCACCAACCTGGCCTCCAGTCTGTGCCTCATCGTCATGAACAAGTACCTGGCGGCCTACGGCAGCGCCAAGGTGGCCGCCATGGGCATCGCCCTGAAGATCAACATGATCGGCCAGTCCTTCCTCATCGGCTTTGCCTTTGGCGGGGTGCCCCTGTTCGGCTTCCTGTACGGGGCGGAGGACAAGGCCCGGCTCTGGCAGCTCATCCGCTTCTGCCTGGTGTTCATGTGCTCCCTGGCGGCGGCGCTCAGCGCCGGGCTCATCCTGGCCGCCCGCCCCCTCATGGGCGTCTTCATCCACCGGGCGGACGTGATCGCCGACGGGGCGGTCATGCTCCGCTGGCAGGCCGCCGGGAACGTCTTCGCCGCCGCGGTGATGCTGCTGACCTGCCTGTTCCAGGCCGCTGGCCGGATGCTCCCCTCCTTCCTGCTGTCCGTGAGCCGGCAGGGTGTGGTGTTCCTGGGCGTACTGGCCGCGGCGGTGGCCCTGGCGGGCTACGGCGGGCTGCTGGCCGCGCAGGCCATCGCAGACCTGGTGAGCGCCCTGCTGGCCCTGGGGCTCTATCTGGCCGTCTTTGGCAGGAAAAACACCTGATCCGACGCAAAAGCCGCCGGACGCTCTCGCATCCGGCGGTGTTATATCGTTCTTCACTCCCGGCCAAGCAGCCAGTCTGCGGACACATGCAGGATATCCGCCAGAGCGTTCAGCTCAATGTCAGAAACGGGCCGTTTTTGCCCCTCCAGCAGAGACAGTGCCGGAACGCTAATGTCCACGCCCGCCGTCTGGAGCTTCGCCAAAAGCTCCACCTGCTTCATCCCCTGGGCCAGCCTTGCCTTCGTCACCCGGGCGCCGATGATGTTTCTGTCTCCAAGCGCCAGCTTCCGCGTTTTCACACCATCACCCCCGTTTGCCAAAATTATATGGCAATTGGGGCTTGATATATTTGGCGTCACCAAATATAATAAATTTGGCAATACCAAATTACAAGAGGTGAATACCATGCCGGATCACGCAAAGATGTATGCGCTGCTGTGCGCGGCGGCGTCGGAGGCCCTGGACGCCCTGCCGGATACACCGGAAAACGCCGCCGGA
Organism: uncultured Oscillospiraceae bacterium; assembly: GCA_947632005.1. Lineage (GTDB taxonomy): Bacteria > Bacillota > Clostridia > Oscillospirales > Oscillospiraceae > CAJOIG01. The sequence goes on from CANRNU010000051.1 coordinate 9,562, forward strand.
CGGGCCATCCTGCAGGAAGCTCTTCTGAAGGCGGAGGAGATGTATATCTCCGGCACAGAGGATGAAGGGACATAAAAGAAAACGGCTCCCCTGCGGAAAGCCGTTTCTCTCACCGTTTGTCCGTCAGACCCAGTATGTAGTCGGCGCTGGTGTTGTAATGCCTGGCCAGCTCTACCACTGCCCAGGTGGGTATCTCATGGATGCCCTTCTCATAGCGCCGGTATACCTCCCGCTGGCAGTGGAGCACGTCCGCCACCTGCTGCTGCGTCATGTCCGCATCGACACGCAGATCTTCCAGTCTCTGGAAATGCATCGGTCATCACCTCAGAACAATGCTACTATCTTGTAGCTTTCTTTGGTAAAATATGCTACAATTCAGTGGCACAAAAGGAGGGTTTGACGGATGCCGGACTACGGGAAAACATATGGCGTGCTGTGTCTGGCGGTGCTCTCGGCCCTGGACGCCCTGCCGGAGACGCCGGAAAACGCCGGAGGCCGCGCCATTCTGGAGACGGCCCTGCTCACAGCCGAGCAGATGCTCAAAAAGGACACCGGAGACAAAGAAAGAAGCGGTCGTTAAGACCGCTTCTTCCTTTGTACATATCCCGCTGCCGGGGCTCTTATGGCCGGCCCCGGCAGGGCGCTGGGGTAAGGAGGTATATCTGTGCTTCCATAAAGGTGATGCCCGATCGGGATGGATCTATACGCGGTGCGCCGTGCAGTGGGCACAGTCCCCGTCGCAGCCGCCGCAGGCGGGCTTTCCCGCTTTTCGGTTTTTCACCATGCCGCGGATGGCCCACGCCGCGCCCGCCAGGATGAGGGCGCCTACCAGGATATCGCCGCCGTACAGGGCCAGAAACGCACCCATGGCTTTACGCCCCCGCGGCCACGCTGCGGGCATTCTCTCCCGCGGCGATGTGCTCCAGGTCAGGAGCCGGCCGGAACAGCAGCCACAGCATGCCGGCCAGCACAAGCAGGGCGGCGGCTGTGCCCAGGCCGAAACCCGCGCCGGTGAAGAGCGCGCCAAGCTGGTTGACGATGAGGCTCACGCAGTAGGCAAAGCCGCACATCCAGCCGATGGCCGCCCAGGTCCACTTGCCGTTGTTCATCTCCCGGCGGATGGCGCCGATGGCCGCGAAGCAGGGCGCGCACAGCAGGTTGAAGATCATGAAGGAGTAAGCCGTGACGGCGGTATAGGCCGCGCCGATCTCCATGGTCAGGTTGCCCGGATACAGCACGCCCAGGGTGCCCACCACCTCTTCCTTGGCGATGAGGCCGGTGATGGTGGCCACGGTGGCCTGCCAGGTACCGAAGCCCAGGGGCGCGAAGAGAAAGGCGATGGCGCCGCCGATGGCCGCCAACAGAGAGGAGTTGTTGTCCTCCACCATGCCAAAGGAGCCGTTCTCCACGCCGAAGCCCTGGAGGAACCACAGGACGATGGAGCTGAGCAGGATGATGGTGCCGGCCCGCTTGATGAAGGACCAGCCCCGCTCCCACATGGCCCGCAGCACGTTTTTGGCCTGGGGGGCGTGATAGGCGGGCAGCTCCATGACGAAGGGGGCGGGCTCCCCGGCGAAGGCCTTGAATTTCTTCAGGATGATGCCGCTGATGACCACCGCGGCGATGCCGATGAAGAACGCGCTGGTCGGCACGATGGAGGAGCCGCCGAACAGGGCCCCGGCGAACAGGGCGATGATGGGCATCTTTGCCCCGCAGGGGATGAAGCCGGTGGTCATGATGGTCATCTTCCTGTCCCTGTCCTGCTCGATGGTCCGGGAGGCCATGATGCCGGGCACGCCGCAGCCGGTAGCCACCAGCATGGGGATGAAGCTCTTGCCGCTGAGGCCGAACCGGCGGAAGATACGGTCCATGATGAAGGCCACCCGGGCCATATAGCCCACGTCCTCCAGAATGGCCAGCAGCAGGAACAGCACCAGCATCTGGGGCACGAAGCCCAGCACGGCGCCCACGCCGCCCACGATGCCGTCCAGCACCAGACTGGTCACCACCTCGCCGCAGCCCAGGGCGTCGAGCCCACGCTCCACCAGCACGGGGATGCCGGGCACCCAGGTCCCGTAGTCATGGGGGTCAGGCTCGGGCACGGTCAGTGCCTCTTGATAGAGCTCCTCCGTGACCGCCACGGTCTCGGTCTCGCCGGTCTCGTCGTCGTAGAAATAGACCTCATCATCCCCGGCCTCGTAGGCCTCCACGATGGCGGAGGCTTCCTCGAAGGCGCCGGCGTCCTCCTCCCAGGCGTCCTTGTCCGCCGTGAAGGGCACGAACCAGCCGTCTCCGAACAGGCCGTCATTGGCCCAGTCGGTGCCCATGGTGCCGATGGAGAAGCTCCAGCCGCCCATGGCGATGGAGTAGATGAGAAGCATGAC
>CANRNU010000052.1 GCA_947632005.1 uncultured Oscillospiraceae bacterium
TGTTGCGGATGATGATGCGGGAATAGGGAAGTTTGCCCGGCAATCCGTTTTCATTTATCCGCAGTGAGTTCCCCGCTTTTCGCTCTGCGACGGTGTATGGCGTTGACCAAATACACACGCCATCCTGGATATATTGGATTTCATCACCAACGACTTTATGTACCATAGTTTTGGGAACATCGGTTGCCATGCCGATGATCTCAAACTGCTCAGGATTATGCTGGTCTAAAAATGTGTCCGGCACGCCCATCATGCCGGCGTAATCACAAGGGATATTAACTACCTGCGAGACATCAATTCCGTCATAATTGTAGTAGTCCGGATAATCTTCTGGGCTGTATCGCTTGACTAGGATCATCTCTTCGTGGCGTTTGTGAATATCAAGGTTTGTAAGCCACACACAGTTTCTGAAATGTACCATCCCGGTAGCCGGGTCATAAACACCAGCGGCGTATTCATGGGAGTCTTTTTCAGGGATCGAAAAAAAGGCATCGCCATTGTTGAATCCATAGCCAAGCCACATTTTGTTAGCCTTGATCAAAGGAAATATTTCTTTGTAGTGAAGGGAGTTCCGTGGTCCAATGACAATGAAACCCTTCTCATGTTCCACCAGCGTTGCCACATACTCCCGGAACAGAGAAAACGGCGGGTTGGTGACCACGATGTCCGCCTCGTCCAGCAGGGCCAGGCACTCAGGAGAGCGGAAATCCCCGTCTCCCTCCAGCTCCGTCAGCTGGTTCTCCCCGGATCTGAAGAGCTCCGCCACGTCCAGCATGTCCACACCGCCGTCGCCGGTCTTGTCGTAGACCCGGGTCACCACCGCCTTGTAGGGACGGTTTTTTTGTTCCTCCTCGCCGGTCACGTCGAACAGGGACAGCTGCCGGTTGGCGATGGGGGACCCGGCGTAGCAGGTGGCGATCAGCTTTTTCAGCCCCAGCCGGTTGAAGTTCAGCACGAAGTATTTAAAGAAGTTGCTCTCGAAGGGGTCATCGCAGTTGCACAGGACGGTCCTGCCCTGAAAATGCTTTTTGTAATGGCGCAGCTCCTTCTCGATGTCCGTGAGCTGAGTGTAAAACTCGTCCTTTCGCGCCTTGGCCGCCGCGTTGAGGTTTGAATTCCCTGCCATAACTATGCCCCCTGTCTGATAAGATGCATCCGACTTCTTCTCAAAAGTGGTATTTATATTACTACTTTTGGGTATAACTAGCAAGGATATTCCCAATTTGTTTCATAAGTCGTAGGATATTTTATACTAGCCTCATGTGAGGTGGGGCAGGATGATAGGCGAAAGATTGGCAGAAATACGGGCGTTCAACGGTGACACACAGAAGATGCTTGCCAAAAAGCTCGGATGTTCAACCGATTCTGTCTCTGGGTGGGAACAAGGTAAGAACCCACCAAGAGAAGAGACGCTTGTGAAGATTTGCCGGATGTATAATGTCTCTGCCGATTATCTGCTGGGCTTGTCCAATGAGGACCCCGAATATGAGCGTCGCCGCAGACAAGCCACACTGGACGCAAACGAGCTTGCGGATGTTCGTGATTACACTGAGTATCTTATTTGGAAGCGAAACCGCCGAGCGAAGAATAATCGGGTAAACACAAAATAACGACCACTAGGTGATAGGCTCAAAATTCCGCCTTCAAACGACGCGAAAAGGGGTCATCCATAAATCATATGGATGACCCCTTTTCTGTTGCCAAAAGTCCCCCGTGACCGTAATGGTCACGGGGGACATGCCTTATCGGCGCTTATCTTCGGAGCTTCCCGCTGGTCAGGGCCTTGCCGAGCCAGGAACTCAGCCCGACGCCGACGCCCAACGCTCCCAACAGCGCACCGGCGCTGAGACCGGCCAGGGCCCCAACGTCCCGCAGCCACTGTTTGGAGACCTTGGCGCGGGAGGTCGTACCGGCCAGGATGGACGGGGCCAGCATGTCGGCCTTCTCCCGGATGCGGTCCCGCTCCTCGGCGCTGTAGTTCTCCGGGTGATCCACCAGCGCATCCAGCAGCAGCCGCAGCATCTCCGTCTCCTCATCCGGTGACTGGAGCATCTCGGCGTCCAGAACACTGCGCATGGCGATGTACTGGGTCTTGGTGAGCCGGCTCCGGCCGTTTTCGATGTTGTTGATGGTCTGCCGCGTCACGCCGATGCGCTCGCCGAGTTCCTCCGCCGTCCAACCCACCGTCCGGCGGATCAGCAGCAAGTGTTTTTGCATGCGCGCGATCTCTTCCATGACCGTCACCTCCTGACCAAATTATAGCTATTGACAATAAATTTGTCAATAGCTATAATTTTTACGCTTTTTAAAGAAGTCTGCGGCCGGCGCGGCCCCTGCGCTTACGGAGGGCGCTTCTGTTCTGCTTTTGCTATTCCCCGGCCAGTGAGCGGGCGATCATCATTTCGATGGAGCCGCCCTGCAGTTCGCTGATGCGGCGCAGGGAGGGGAGGATCTCCTCCTTCATGCCGGAGGCCAGCCACCGGGAGATGCACCCGAAGGCGACACAGGCGTAGTGCTGCTGGATAATGGTCCGGTCTCTGCCCGGAAGCACCCGCCCGTTCAGGATCGTGTTCAGGTACACGCCTACCACATGCTCGCATGTATTCCACAGATACTGCTCATATACGTCCCGGGAGGCGGAATTGTAGATGTGCAGCATGGCGCGCTTCTTACTCATGGCCGTCCTGACGATGGTCTCCAGACAGTCCTCCAGGTTCTCCAGCGTGGGGTAGCTTTTGATGATGGCCTCCGCGTCGTCGTTGACGATCTCCGCGATGAGCTCCGGGATGCCCTGGTAGTGGTAGTAAAACGTATTGCGGTTGATGCCGCACGCCGAGACGATGTCCTTGACGTTGATCTGAGACAGCGGGCGCTCGTTCAGAAGCTTTATCAGCGCGGCCTTGATGCTGCTGCGGGTGAGATTTGTCATGGGAGACTCCTTATGTTGAGGTCATTCCGGGCCGGACACGGCTTTTCACAGGGGCGCCCGGCCCGTAAAAACGGTCAGCACAGCGGGGCGAAGATGCGCAGGATGCCGTCCGTCAGCCAGTGCCAGAAGCCCTTGTCGATGTTGTCGACGGTCCGCTCCCGGCACTTTTCCTGGGTGGCCAGAAAGTCCGCCTTCAGGTCATCCAGCAGGCTGGCCCGGTAGAACAGGGAGTTGTTCTCGAAGTGCAGGAACAGGCTCCGGTAGTCCAGATTGACCGTGCCCACCGAGCCGACCACGCCATCCACGATGCTGGCTTTGGCGTGGACGAAGCCGGGGGTATACTCGTAGATCTTCACACCGGCCTGGAGCAGAACGGGATAGAAGCTCCGCCCCATGCGGTAGACCAGCTTCTTGTCCGGGATGCCCGGCATGATGATGCGCACGTCCACGCCCCGGCGGGCAGCCCGGACGAAGGCTCCCAGCAGGGCGTCGCCGGGCATGAGATAGGGCGTATAGAACCAGGCGTATTCCCTGGCCTGGCTGAGCAGGTCGATGAACAGCTCGTTGCTCACGGCGTAGTTCTCCAGAGGGGAGTCGTAATAGCTCAGGACCATACCGTCCTTCGGCGCATCCGGCGCCGGCGCCTGGGGAGAGGCCAGGAATGCGTTGGGGATGGGATCGTGGGCAAAGGCGTTCCAGAACGCGGCGAACATGCGGGTATAGTTTTCCACAGCCTCGCCGGTGAGCTTGAAGCCGATGTCCTTCCAGTGGCCGAAGCGTACGATGTGGTTGATATACTCATCGGCCAGATTCACGCCGCCGGAGAAGGCCACCTTCCCGTCGATGATGAGCATCTTCCGGTGGTCCCGGCAGTTCAGGGTGCCCTTGATGAATAGCAGCGGATTGAAGGGGGCGACGTGGATGCCCTTCTTTGCCAGGTTCCCGGCGTTTTTCCAGGAGTAGGTGCCGATGCTGCCCAGGTCGTCATACAGCACCCGCACATCCACGCCCTGGGCGGCTTTGCGGGCCATGATCTCCACCATGGAGTCCCACATGAGGCCGTCTTCCAGGATGAAATATTCCACAAAGATGAACTTCTCCGCCTTCTCCAGCTCCTCCAGCATCACGGGGAACATGTCGTCCCCCAGGGGGTAGTACACGGCCTCCCGGTTGGGACGAAGGGGAAAGCCCGTCATGGTCTGCACCGTGCGGAAGGTCTGGGCGGCGCGGGGGTCTGCGCTGCCCAGCTCGTCGTACAGCGGCGCCGTGTCGTCGGCCGGTGCCGGAAGAGACTTGGCCTCCGCCAGTTTTTTCCGCAGGGGCTTTGTGGTGCGCTTGTTGCCGAAGATGAGATAGAGCATCGCCCCGGGCAGGGGGACGGTCAGCACCAGCAGCAGCCAGATGATCTTGTATGTCCCCTCGTCCTGCTTGGTGATGATGTACAGCACCAGCAGGAAAGCCAGAATGGACAGCGCAAAGCTGATGGGCGCCGCCCAGGGCGCCAGCCAGGAGAATAGGACCGCCAGCCAGGCCAGCTGCAGCAGCACGGCCGGGAGAATGGTCAGCACACGCCGTAAGATCTTGTTCATTGGATCGCCTCCCTTGATCTGAACAATTATTTTACTCCATTTTGCGGCTTTTCACAAGAGGCGGACCGGGAGACGGCGGGAAGACCGTTCTTCCTTCTGACGGCGTTCTGTTCTGGGGAAACCGGTCGGAACGGGGCGGCTGCTCTATTGAATTCACGCTGCATTTGTGCTACACTGAACCGGTCCCCGGATAGAAAAGAGCCCGGAGCGCCGGGACGGCGGACAGGCCCGCGCAAAGCGGGATGCGGCTCTGCACAGGGGCGGGGATACAGACGGAGGTTTGCAATATGAAGGCTTTGATCCTGAATTCCGGACTCGGTCACCGGATGGGCGTGCTCACCAGCGAGCACCCGAAGTGCATGACCGAGGTCTCCGGCAATGAGACCATCCTCAGCCGGCAGCTTCGGCTGCTGGCGGATGCGGGCGTGACGGAGGTCGTCATGACCACCGGTTATTATGACGAGGCGCTGACCAGGTACTGCGCGTCGCTCGACCTGCCGGTCACCTTCCGGTTCGTCAAGAATCCGGAATACGCCCAGACCAATTACATATATTCCATCTACTGCGCCAGGGAGCAGCTCCGGGAGGATGACATCGTCCTCATGCACGGGGATCTGGTCTTTGAGCAGTCCGTGCTGGACGCGGTGCTGGCCAGCGAACAGAGCTGTATGACGGTCAGCTCCACAAAGCCTCTGCCGGAGAAGGATTTCAAGGCCGTGGTGCATGATGGACGCGTGGAGAAGGTGGGCGTGGAGTTTTTCCAGGACGCGATGCAGGCCCAGCCGCTTTATAAGCTGCGGTGGGAGGACTGGAAGGTGTGGCTGGAGGCCATCTGCGCCTACTGTGAGAGCGGCCGGCGGGACTGCTATGCGGAGAACGCCTTCAACGAGGTGTCGGACCGCTGCGCGGTCTATGGGCTGGATGTTCGGGACGAGCTCTGCGCGGAGGTCGATACGCCGGAGGACCTGGCGGCGGTGTCCGACAAGCTGCGGGAGATCGGCAGACGGACGGTATATATGTGCTTTTCCGCCGACATCATCCACGGCGGCCATATCGCCATCATCAAGAAGGCGGCCCGGCTGGGAAAGCTCATCGTGGGCGTGCTGTCGGATGAGGCGGTGGCGAGCTATAAGCGCTTCCCCCTGATCCCCTTTGAGGAGCGGAAGGCCCTGGTGGGGAGCATCGCCGGAGTCCATCAGGTGGTGGAGCAGAAGACCCTCAGCTATGCGGACGTGCTGCACGCCCTCCGGCCCAATTACGTGGTGCACGGGGACAACTGGCGGGAGGGATTTCAAAAGCCCATCCGGGACGAGGTGGTCTCCATTCTGGCGGAGTATGGCGGGCGGCTGGTGGAGTTCCCCTACTCCCGGGATGAGAAATACGCGGAGCTGGAGAAGATGTCCCGGGCGGAGCTGGGTATGCCGGACCAGCGCCGGGGGCGGCTGCGCAAGCTGATCGCTATGAAGGGGTGCGTGAACGCCATAGAGGCGCACAGCGGCATCACCGGCCTGATCGCCGAAAAGACCACCGTGCTGCAGGACGGCAAGACCTATCAATTCGACGCCATGTGGATCAGCTCCCTGTGCGACAGTACGGCCAAGGGCAAACCGGACATCGAGCTGGTGGATATGACCAGCCGGTTCAGAACGATCGACGACATCATGGAGGTCACCACCAAGCCGATCATCTTTGACGGAGACACCGGCGGACTGACGGAGCACTTCATCTATACCGTGCGGAGCCTGGAGCGGATGGGCGTGTCTATGGTGATCATCGAGGACAAGACGGGGCTGAAAAAGAACTCCCTGTTCGGGACGGAGGTCAAGCAGACCCAGGACAGCATCGAGAACTTCTGCGCCAAGATCGCCGCAGGCAAGCGGGCACAGAAGACGAAGGACTTCATGATCTGCGCCCGGATCGAGAGCCTGATCCTGGAGCGGGGGATGGAGGACGCGCTGGAGCGGGCTTTCGCCTTCGCCGGCGCCGGTGCGGACGCCATCATGATCCACAGCCGGAAGAAGGACCCGGCGGAGATCTTTGAATTCGTGGAAAAATTCCGGGCCAAGGACGCGGTGACGCCCATCGTGGTGGTCCCCACCTCGTTCAATTCGGTGACGGAGGACGAGTTCAAGGCCCGGGGCGTGAATGTGGTGATCTACGCCAACCAGTTGACACGCTCGGGGTTCCCGGCCATGCAGAACGCGGCCCGGATGATCCTGCAGAACCACCGGGCCAAGGAATGCGATGAGCTCTGCATGCCCATCAAGGAGATCATCACGCTGATCCCGGAGGAATGAGGATGGAACAACAGATCATAGCCGGGGCCGGCAGCTGCCGGCAGCTCAGGGGATATCTGCGGGAGCGCGGCCTGCAAAAGCTGCTGCTGGTATGCGGCGGGTCCTATGACCGGCTGCGCATCCGGGAGGAGATCGAGGCGTCCGGGGCGGAGCTGGTGCGCTTCAGCGGCTTTGCGCCGAATCCCCGGTATGAGGACGTGTGCGAGGGCACGGCGCTCTTTCGCCGGGCGGGCTGTGACGGCATCCTGGCCGTTGGCGGCGGCAGCGCCATCGATGTGGCGAAGTGCGTGAAGCTGTACAGCAAGATGGACCCGGGACGCAGCTATTTGGAGCAGGAACTGTCCGACACGGGGGTACCGCTGATCGCCGTGCCCACCACGGCCGGAACGGGCAGCGAGTCCACCCATTTCGCGGTGATCTATTTCCAGGGCGTCAAGCAGTCGGTGACCCATGACAGCATCCTGCCGGACCTGGCGGTGCTGGACCCGGAGGCGCTGCTCGGCCTGCCCCTTTATCAGAAAAAGAGCACCATGCTGGACGCGCTGTGCCAGGCCATAGAATCCTGGTGGTCGGTGAATGCCACGGCGGAGAGCATCGGGTATGCCCGGCGGGCGGCGGAGGCCATCCGGGACGTCTGGGCGGCGTACATAGACGGCGCGGAGCCGGACGCGGCGGAGCGGATGATGCTGGCCGCCAACGATGCGGGCAGAGCCATCAACATCACCCAGACCACGGCGCCCCATGCCATGAGCTACAAGCTCACGAGCCTGTACGGCCTGCCCCACGGCAACGCGGTGGCGGTGTGTCTGCCGGAGGTCTGGGGATATATGCTGGCCCATCCGGAGAAGTGTACGGACGTCCGGGGCGCCGGGTATCTCCAGGGCGTCTTCCGGGACATCGCCGGGGCCCTGGGGCAGGACAGCCCCCAGGCGGCTGTGGATTGGTTCCGGCGTCTCATGCAGACGCTGGAGATGCGGTATCCTGTGGCCGGGAGCTGGCCGGGCGAATGGAGAGAGATGGTCCAGGCCGTGAACCCCACGCGTCTGAAGAACAATCCTGTCGCGCTGGACGAGGGCGCGCTGCAGGAGCTGTATGAGAGGATCGTACGACATGAAGCTTGATTTTCTGCGGGAGTTTGAGTTTTTTACCGGCGTGCCGGACAGCCAGCTGAAGGCGCTGTGCAATTGGCTGATGGCGGAGTACGGCATATCCCGGCGGCACATCATCGCGGCCAACGAGGGCAACGCGGCGGCGCTGGCAGCCGGGTACCATCTGGCCACGGGGAAGGTGCCGGTGGTGTACATGCAGAACTCCGGCGAGGGCAACATCATCAACCCCGTGGCGTCGCTGATGAACGACAAGGTGTACGGCATCCCGTGCCTGTTCATCGTGGGCTGGCGGGGAGAGCCCGGCATCCACGACGAGCCCCAGCATATCTATCAGGGCGAGGTGACGCTGAAGCTGCTGGAGGACATGGATATTGCCAGCTTTGTCATCGGCAGGGAGACCCGGGAAGAGGAGGTATACGCCCGGCTGGAGGAATACCGGAAGCTGTGGGCCGAGGGCAAGCAGTGCGCGTTCGTGATTCGCAAGGGGGCGCTGGAGTATGACGGCAAGGTCCGGTATGAAAACGCCAACACCATGCGCCGGGAGGAGATCATCCGGCACATTGCCGCGGTGAGCGGGACCGACCCCATCGTGTCCACCACGGGAAAGGCCAGCCGGGAGCTGTTTGAGATCCGGCAGGCCAACGGCCAGGGGCATGGGACAGACTTTCTCACGGTGGGCTCCATGGGCCACAGCTCCTCCATCGCCCTGGGCATCGCCCTGCAAAAGCCGGAGAAAAAGGTGTGGATCATCGACGGCGACGGGGCCGTGCTGATGCACATGGGGAGCATGGCGGTGATGGGAGCCAACGCCCCGGAGAATGTGGTGCATATCGTCATCAACAACGGCGCCCATGAGACGGTGGGGGGCATGCCGACTGTGGCGGGCCAGATCGACCTGGTGCAGATCGCCAAGGGCTGCGGCTATCCCTGCGCGGTGCGGGCGGAGAATTTCGAGGAGCTGGACCGGGCGCTGCTGGAGGCCCGGGAGAGACATGCGCTGACCTTCATCGAGGCAAAGAGCGCCATCGGCGCCCGGGATGACCTGGGACGGCCGACAACGACGGCAAAGGAAAACAAAGAGGGGTTCATGCGGACCCTGCAGGCGGAGTGAATGCGGCCTGCCTGCGGCGTTCGGGAAAAACATATATGCGCAAGCAAAGGGCGTCCGGAAAGAACCGGACGCCCTTTGCGCTCGCGCTATGGGGTTTGTCACGTCTTGGCAAAGAAGGCCGCGCCGATGGCGCCAGGGCCGGCGTGGGTGCTGATGGTGCTTCCGATCATGGTGACGGGAAGCTCCGGCAGGTGGCCCTCCCAGAGGGATTTGCTGTTTTCTATGTACCCACGCAGGAGGGCGTCATCGGTGCCGGAAAAGCCCAGCATCACCGGCAGGGAGAAGTCCACGCCGCCGGAACTCCGGATAAATTCGGTGAGCATATTGTCGCTCTGACGGGAACCCCGGGCCTTGCCCAGGACCTTGATCTCCCCGTCCTGCACGCTGAGCACGGGCTTGATGTGCAGCACGGTCCCGGCAAAGCCGGCGGTGCGGGAGAGCCGCCCGCCCTTTACCAGGTATTCCAGCGTGTCCACCCGGGCCAGCAGCCGGACGCGGCCCTTGATCCGCTCCAGCTCCGCCGCGATCTCTCCGCCGGAGAGACCCCGGTCCCGAAGGCGGATCGCGTACCGCAGCAGGATGCACTGACCCAGGGTCACGCTGCCGCTGTCCACCACCCAGACCCGGCCCGGATACTCCGCCGCCGCGATGTGGGCGCTCTGGCAGGTGCCGGAGAGCTTCCCGGCCAGGGTGATGATCACGGCCTCGTCTCCCCGGGCCGCGATGGGGCGCAGAACGTCGCCGAACTCCGCCGGGGTCAGCTGGCTGGTGGTGGGCAGAGCCGTACAGTGCTCCAGTTTATCATAGAACTCCTCTGTGGAGATGGTGACGCCGTCCAGATACTCCACCCCGTCGATGACGGTCTTCAGGGGCATGACGGTGACGCCCAGGGCCGACGCCTCCTGCTGGGACATGTCGCAGGCGGAATCGCTGATCAGCATTACGCTCAATTTCATCGCCTCCAAGGTCTGGTGCTCTTTTGCGGGGAAGTATACTGCAAGAGGAGCCGATTGTCAATGGCAGGGAATTGTCATTTTCCCCGGAGCGATGTATAATGATATATAATAATGAGGCATGATCGAAAAAAGACGCGGGAGGTATCGCTGTGGAACTGGAGCTTGTGAAGGGCGGCCTGCGGGCTGTGGTGGAGACATACGGCGGGGAGCTGGTGTCCTTTCAGGACAGGGAGGGGACCGAGTACATCTGGTCCGGGGACCCGGCGTACTGGTCCGGCAGGAACCCCATCCTGTTCCCGGTGATCGGCGCGCTGAAAGACGGCACGGTCATGACGGAAAAGGGGGCGTGCCGGCTGGCACGGCATGGCTTTGCCAGAGGGATGGCCTTTGCCGCGGCGGAGCTGGGGGAGGACTTTGTGACCTTTGAACTGCGGGACACCCGGGAGACGCTGGCGGCGTACCCCTATCCCTTCCGGTTGCAGGTGACCCACCGGCTGACGGACAGCGGCTTTTCCACGGCCTATGCGGTGACGAATACCGGCGATGCGCCCATGCCCTTCTGCCTGGGCGGCCACACAGCCTACCGCTGCCCCCTGCACGAGGGCGAGCGCTTTGAGGATTACTGTCTGGTGTTCGACGAACGGGAAGACGCGCCCTCCATCGCCGTCCGTCCGGGAGGCATCCTGGGGGGATATCTGGACGAGCCCTATCTGATGGGCACGGACACGATCCCTCTGCGCCATGAGATATTTGATAAGGCCGACACGCTGATATTTGACGGTCTTCGGTCAAGGGGCGTGAGGCTGGTGCATGAGAGGACCGGCCATGGCGTCCGGGTGGATCTCGGCGGATTTCCCATGCTGGGCATCTGGACTATGCCGGAGAAGAACGCCCCGTATATCTGCATCGAGCCCTGGCAGGGCTGCGCGGCCTATGAGGACGAGACGGGCCGCTTTGAGGACAAGCCCCATGCGGTCATCCTGGCTCCCGGACAGACGAAGACCCTGCAGTCCACGGTGGAGATCGTCTGACGTCTGAGATCTGAATAGAAGCAAGCGCCGCAGGCGAGGGCCTGCGGCGCTTTCACTGTGACGGTATCATTTCTTTTCCGGGTCGGTGATGCTCTCCTTGAAGGCGGCGGCAAGACCGGCCAGCCCCTGTATCTCCGAGGGGATGATGATCTTGGTGGCCTGGCCGTTGGCCGCGGCGGCGAAGGCCTCCAGGGCCTTCAGCTGGACGATGGGCTCGGTGGGAGCCGCGGCGTTCAGGAGCTTCAGACCCTCGGCGGTGGCCTCGTTCACGGCGATGATGGCCTGGGCCTTGCCTTGTGCCTCCAGGATGGCGGCCTCCTTCTTGGCCTCTGCCCGGAGCACGGCGGACTCCTTCTCGCCCTCGGCTTCCAGGATGGCGGCCCGCTTTTCGCCCTCGGCCCGGAGGATGGACTCCCGCCGCTCCCGCTCGGCCTTCATCTGCTTTTCCATGGCGTTCTGGATCTCCTTGGGCGGGGTGATGTTCTTCAGCTCCACCCGGTTGACCTTGATGCCCCAGGAGTC
>CANRNU010000053.1 GCA_947632005.1 uncultured Oscillospiraceae bacterium
TTGGAGGTTTATCTTTTCTTCTCATAGGCATAGCCTTTTGGGAACCACGGGCATAGCCCGTGGTTTTCGCTCTACAATAAAAAAGACCGCAGCCTTTGGGGGCTGCGGTCTTTCTTATCGGGTCTTATTCCTCGGACGGGGCGTCCTTTTCGACGCCCTGGGCAAATTCCAGGGTCTCATGGCAGGCAGGGCACTCAATGGAGCCCTTCTCCAGGTCGCTCTCCTCGAAGGTGACGATCTCACCGCAGGCCGGGCACTTCACGTCGTAATACACGGTCTTGCCGTCCCAGTCCTCGACCTCCGTATCGTCCTCGTCCACATCGCCGAAGAGGATCTCTTCCACATCCTCCAGGTCGTCGCTGACGGCGTCCAGGCCCTCTTCCAGCTCGGCGATATCATCGGCCATGTCCTCCTGGTCCAGGGCCAGATCCTCCAGCACGTCCAGAATGGCGGAGAGGAGCTTTCCCTCCTTCTCCCCCGGGTCGATGCCATAGCCCTCGGCCAGGCCCTTCAGATACGCGACTTTTTCCGGTGTGGTCATAGCAGCAGAAGCCTCCTTATCAGATTCAGCTTATCCCTTGGCCCGGCCCAGGTACTCCCCGGTGCGGGTGTCGATCTGGATGCGCTCGCCCGGCTCGATGAACAGGGGCACCTTGATCTCGGCGCCGGTCTCCAGGGTGGCGGGCTTGGTGGCGTTGGTGGCGGTATTGCCGGCAAAGCCGGGGTCGGTCTCGGTGATCTCCAGCGTCACGAAGTTGGGAGGATCCACGGCGAACACCACACCCTTGTAGGAGCTGACCGTGCAGACCTCATTCTCCTTCACGAAGCGGAAGCCGTCGGAGAGGTTGGACTTGTCGATGGGGACCAGCTCATAGGTCTCACCGTCCATGAAGTAGTAGATATCGCCGTCGGCGTAGCTGTACTCCATGTCCTTGCGCTCCACATAGGCGTTTTCAAACTTCTGGGTGGGGTTGAAGGAAGTCTCCACCACCGCGCCGGTGATGACGTTTTTCATCTTGGTGCGGACGAAGGGGGAGCCCTTGCCCGGCTTCACGTGCTGGAACTCGATGACCTGCATGACCTGTCCATCCATCTCAAAGGTCACGCCGTTGCGGAATTCGCCTGCAGAAATCATATGTTTATCCTCCGTTGAGTGATTTATCGAACGATTTATTGTACTATATATTTTTTCCTTTGGCAACCCCTGATTTTACAGCACGATGAGCTCCTTGGGGGCCTTGGTCAGGTTTTCGGCGCCGCCGTTATGCAGCCACAGCATGTCCTCAATGCGCACGCCGAACCGGCCCGGCAGATAGATGCCAGGCTCGGCGGAAATGACCGCGCCCTCGGGCAGCACATCAGGGCCGGCCGCCCCGGGGCTCTCATGGATCTCCAGGCCCAGACCATGGCCGAAGCCGTGGCCGAAGTATTCCCCATACCCCGCGTCGTCGATGACCTTGGCAGCGGCGTCATGGATGCTCCTGCCCACCACCCCGGGGGCCGCGGCGGCGATGCCCGCCAGCTGGGCCTCCAGGACGGTGTCATAGACCTTCCGCATCTCATCCGTCACGTGCCCCACCGCCACGGTGCGGGTCATGTCGGAGCAGTAGCCGTGATAGAGCGCGCCGAAGTCCATGGTGATAAAGTCCCCTGCCTTGACCACATTATCCCCGGGCACCCCGTGGGGCATGCTGCTCTTGGCGCCGGTCACCACGATGGGGTCGAAGGAATTGCCCTCGCCGCCGTATTTGTACATCCGGTACACCAGCTCGGCGGCGATCTCCTTTTCCGTCATGCCCGGGCGGATGAGCCCCAGGACCTCGTCCAGGGCCTTCTCGGCGATGCGCTGGGCGGCCACGATGCAGTCCACTTCCTCCTGGTCCTTCCGGGCCCGCAGGTCCTTCAGGATGTCCCCGGCGGAGACCAGGGGCACGCCCACGGCCTTCTCCATCCAGTCCCACTCCGCATGGGTCAGCCGGTCCGGCATGGCCCCGGCCTTTTCAAAACCATTCTGGGCGAAGATCTCCCCCAGGATGACATTCACGCCCCGGCCCCGGCTGGTGCACAGTACCTGCATGTCAGAAATAGCGGCGGTGGCCGCCTCCACATAGCGGGAGTCGGTGACCACCCATGCCCCGTCGCGGCTGATGACGGCGGCGCCGTCGTCGATGTGGAAGCCCGAGGCATAGCGGATGCTCACCGCGTCGGTCATCACCAGCGCCGGCAGCTCCCCCAGGGCGGCCTGGATCTGTTTCACATGGGACATATTCGTATTCTCCTTTTATCCTTGATCGGTATGGTTTTTGCTTTCAGTCCTCCGGGTTGACGGCAAAGATACCGCCGGCGCCTCCGGAGAAGAGGAACAGCACGTTGTCAGACGGCTTGAAGGCCCCCTCGGCGGCCATGGCCAGCAGGCCCGCGAAGGCTTTGCCGGTATAGACCGGGTCCAGGAACAGCCCCTCGTTTTCCGCCATGAGCCGCACGGCCCGATTTCCCTCCTCCGAGGGGATGGCATAGCCGGGACCGCACATATCCCGCAGATGGATGTCGTCCGGGCCCAGGCGGACGTCCGCCTCCAGAAGCTCCGCCGTCTGGCGCATGATGCCCAGGGTGATCACATCGAAGGGGTCCGTGTCCACCATCATGCCCAGCACCGTGGTCTCCGGCAGGAACAGCTTCGCCCCCAGGGCCAGCCCCGCGTGGGTGCCGCCGCTGCCCTCGGCGCAGACGAGATGGGTAAAGTGCATGCCGCTGTCCGCGATCTCTTTGGCGCAGGCCACATAGCCCAGCGCCCCCACCGCATTGGACCCGCCGCAGGGGATCTTGTAATAGGGCCGGCCCAGGGTCTGGCCCACCCGGTCCATCTCGGCGTAGATGTCCTCATAGCTGTCGGTGTCCATGAACCGCACGTCCGTGTTCATCAGGTGCTCCAGCAGCACATTGCCACGGCGGGCCGTAACGCCCCGCTTTTTCAGGATCAGGATGGGGGTCATGCCCAGCTTCTTGGCACAGGCGGCTGTGAGCATGGCGTGGTTGGACTGGGCGCCGCCGGTGGTGAAGACCACCTCCGCGCCCTGGGCCCTGGCCTCGGCCAGCAGGAATTCCAGCTTGCGGACCTTGTTGCCTCCCAGGCCGATGCCCGTCATGTCATCCCGCTTGATCCACACGTTGGTGCCGGTGAGCCGGCTGATGTTTTCCAGCCGCTGGATGGGCGTGGGCAGCACGGCCAGGGGTATTCTGCCAAATTCGTTCAGTTGTTTCACTTGTTCCTCCCAGTATCATACCCGCGCCCGGGCGCGGAGTTTTTCACAGACGCATCACTCTGCCAGGTCAAATTCCTCCCACGGCCCGGACCAGTCCACTCCGTCGAAGACGGCGGGACCGCCGGCGATGGTGAAGGACACCCGGTTCACCTCGTCCAGAGAACAGATGGACGCGGCGATGGACTGGAGCGCCACGGGCCGGGCTTCCACCGGCAGAGAGGCAAAAAAGCTCTCCGACAGGGTCACCTCGCATATATCGCCCCAGAAGCGGACGCCGCCCACCGTGCCGCTGCCGGGAAACAGCGCGGGAAATCCCGGCTCCGCCGCCGACAGCAGGGCCGCCAGCACCGCCTCCGGCGCGGAGGCATAGCCCTCCGTCTCCACCTGCCAGGGCAGCGGGGCAATGGCCCGCAGGCCCGGCAGCGGCAGGTAGAGGTCCACATCCAGCTCTTCCCGGCTGACCACCGCGGGGCTTATCGCCCGCTCATACCAGCTCAGCGGCTCCGCCAGGGACCGGTATACATAGGTATCCACCGGCTCCCCCTCCACCAGGATGCGCACGCTGTCCACCTGGGACAGGGCCGTCAGGGAGTTCACGATGGAGTACAGCGCCAGCCGTTCCCCCAGGGCGGTCCCGGGCCTGTCCTCATAGAAAGCGGCGGACAGATCGACGGTGCAGACCCCGTCCTCCGTCTGGCAGGAGAGCAGCTCTGTGCCCTCCGGGACCGTTCTGGCCAGGTCCGTGCTGTAGGGTCCCCGCAGCAACTCCTCCATCACATACCGGTCCGCGGCGGCGTCTTCATCCAGCGTCAGGCTGTGGTACTCGCTGACCAGATACCGCCCCGCCCCGTCGGCAAAATACAGCCGCAGCTGCCGGACGAAGGGGTCCGTGTCCGTATCCCGCAGCAGCGCGTCGGCAGGGACCAGCCCGGCAAAGAGCGTCTGCCCGCCGGAGACCACATTCACCGACTCCACGCTCTCCAGGCTGCACAGGGTCAGCGCGGCGCAGAAGGCCGCGGCGGTCCTGTCCATGCTCTCCGCCTCCAGAAAATCCTCCGACAAAGTGAGCGTGACCACGCCGTTTTCCGTCGTCCAGCTCTCCACCGTCACGCCCTCCGGCAGGGCGCATACGAGCTCCTCCGTCTCGCTGGGGGCGGCAAACAGCTCGACGGCCGCCTCGACGTCCGATCCGGCGTCCGCCGGGACCGGACAGATCTCCAGCCCGGTCAGCTCATCCGATGCCGGATCCGTGACCAGCCTGTACACCACCATCGTGCCGGTCGGGTCCGTTCCGGCCGCCGTCCGCCAGGGAAACTGCAGCATGCAGCCCTGCAGCAGCAGCATGAGCCCGCCGAGGGCCGCGAGCAGACGTCTTTTCATGACGCCCCCTCCTTCTTTTCCCACAGGGGGAAGGCCACGGAAAATACGGTGCCCCGGCCTGCCCGGGGGGCCACCCATATCTCGCCTCCGTTGGCCACCACCGCGTCGTGGACGATGGCCAGACCCAGGCCGCTGCCCCCGGAGGCCCGGGACCGGGCCTTGTCCACCCGGTAGAACCGGTCAAACACGTTTTCCCGGTCCTCCGCCGGGATGCCGATGCCCGTGTCCGCCACCGTCAGCAGCGCCTTGTTCCCGGCAGCCTTCAGACTGAGCGTCACGCTGCCGCCGGGCACGTTGTATTTTATGCCGTTTTCCGCCAGGTTGAAAATGATCTGATACAGGTCATCCGCCGAGGCCAGCACCACGCAGCCCTCTCCCAGCTCCGTCACCAGGGTCACGTTCTGGGTCTCCGCCAGAGGCGCCAGCAGGTGGAGCGTCCGCTCCGCCACCTGCTTCATATCCACCGGCTCCCGCTCTCTGCCGGTCACCCCTGCGTCCAGCTTCGTCAGGGTCATGAGTTTTTCCGTGATGCGCTGCAGCCGGTCCGCCTCGCTGCCGATGTCCAGGGCAAACTCCCGCATCGTGGCCGTGTCCATGTCGTCGGACTGGGTGATGCTGTCGGACAGCAGGCGGATGGCGGCCAGGGGCGTGCGCAGCTCATGGCTGGCATCCGACACGAACCGCCGGCGCAGCTCCTCCGTGCTCTCCAGCCGGCCAGTCAGGACGTTGAACTCCTCCGACAGTTCCGACAGCTCATCCCGTCCCTCCACCGGGATCCGGTGGCTGTAATCGCCGCCCCGGACCACGTCCATGGCGGAGGACAGGCGCTTGATGCGGCCGGTCAGGGTGGAGGAGAGCACGACGATGATGACCAGCCCGGCCAGCCCGAACAGCAGCGACATATTCAGCAGGTTGTCCCGCAGCCCCGCGATGATATCCCCCTGCTCGGTGTCGTAATCGTAGAGGTATACCGCCCCCACGATGTTCCCGCCGGAGACCACCGGCGTGGCGGAGCGGCTGACAAAGGCGCCCCGGGCATGGGAATAGGCGCAGGTGAACTGGGCATAGCCGTCCAGGGCCGAGCTCACGCCGGCCAGCAGGCCGTAGCGGCCCACTGCGCTGTCGTCCTGGTCGGTGTCATACAGGATGCGCCCGGCCTGGTCGGTCACCAGCATCCTGGTCACCGGGGACACGTCCAGCAGCTCCATGACCTGGTCCACCGACTCGGGCGTCAGCACCTCCAGCGCCGCCAGCGAGCTGGAGATGACCGAGCCCTGGGACTGGAGGGCGCTCTGTTTGGTGGCGTATACCATGTCCCGGCTGGCCAGGATCGGGTAGATGTTCAGCGCAAGCAGAAGCGCCGCCGTGAACAGCGAAAAGGCCGCGGCGAGCTTGAACCGGACGGACAGGACCCGCCGGCGCTTTGTCTTTCCCTTACTCGCTGAAATAGTACCCTACACCCCACTTCGTGATGATGCATTCCGGCTCCGCAGGATTGCGCTCCAGCTTTTCCCGGAGGCGGCGGATGTGCACGTCCACCGTGCGGATATCCCCCTGATAATCATAGCCCCAGACCATGTCCAGGAGATTCTCCCGGGAGTAGACCTTGCCCGGCGTGCGCATGAGAAGCTCCACCAGGTCGAATTCCTTGACCGTCAGCTCCACGGGCTTTCCGTCCACCTCGGCGGAGCGGCGCTCGGTGTCGATGGTGATGCGGCCGCGGGTGAGCCGGCCGGCGGGGTCCGGCCCGCCCTGCAGATTGGTCCGGCGCAGCAGCGCCCGGACCCGGGCCTTCAGCTCCAGAATGTTGAATGGCTTGGTGATGTAGTCGTCCGCCCCGTACTCAAAGCCGATGAGCTTGTCGGTGTCCTCGCCCTTGGCTGTGAGCATGATGATGGGCACCGTGGAGAACTCCCGTATCTTCATGCAGGCCGCCAGGCCGTCCAGCTTAGGCATCATCAGGTCCAGCAGGATGAGGTTGTAGCCTCCCGCCCGGGCCATGTCCACCGCCGTCTGGCCGTCGTAGCATACGTCTACGTCATAGCCCTCGTTTTCCAGATTGAATTTCAGGCCCTTTACCAAGAGCTCTTCATCGTCTACGACCAGTATTTTCACGGTTCTTCCTCCTCATCTTCGATATACGGCCTGACGGCCTCATAGACGGCCGGTCCCACGCCCGGCACCGCCGTCACATCCTCCGGCGCGGCAAAGGGCCCGTGCTCCTCCCGCCAGGCCACAATGCGCTCCGCCAGGACCGGACCGATCCCCGGCAGCGCCTCCAGTTCCTCCGCCGTCGCCGTGTTCACATCCAGCGGCGCGCCCTGTGCCCGCTGCACCTGGGCCTCCAGGGGCCGGACCGTTACCGGCTCCGGGCGGTCCTCCAGAATGTACCAGCCCAGCGCGCCGGCCGCCGCTGCGCCGGTGACGGCCCAGAGCAGCAGCCGTCCTGTTTTTCCAAGCCGTTCTGCCATATCCAAAAAGATTTCATCAAGTTGCTGTTGCTTTTCCCGGTGATTTTACTTATAATAGGTTCAAATTGCATACCTGTGATGACCAAATCTATCATACCATACTTTCCCGGAGAATGACATGAAAAAATTCAAGCTGTTGTCCCCTCTTCTTATCATATCGCTGTTCGTATGTCTGCTTCCTGTCCAGGCCCTGGCCCTGGACACGCCGGTGATCTCGGCGGAGTCCGCGTTCGTGATGGACGCGGATACCGGCGACATCCTCTATCAGAAAAACGGCAGCCGGACCGTCTCCCCGGGCACGATGACCGTGCTCATGACGGCCCTTGTCGTGGGCGACGCCATCGACGACCGGACCATCTCTCTGGACGACGCCGTCACCGCCAGCGACAACTTCCGCTATAATCTGGCCGAGGACAGCACCACCGCCAGCATCGTCCCGGGCGAGACCCTCACGGTGAACGACCTTCTCTACTGCGCCGCGCTGATCTCCGCCACCGACGCCTGCAACATCCTCGCCGAGCACACCTCCGGCTCCGTGAGCGCCTTTGTGGCCGCCATGAACGCCAAGGCGGAGGAGCTGGGCTGCAGCAGCACCCACTTCGTCAACGCCAACGGCATCGCGGTGGACGGCCAGCAGACCTCCGCCCACGACCTGGCGCTCATCGTCCAGGCCCTGAGCCAGAACGCCTCCGCGAGCACGCCCTTCGGCGCCGTCTCCTATTCCATCGCTGCCACCGACGTGACGGACGTGCGGAATCTTGCCAACGTCAACGTCATGCTGGACCCCTCCAATGAGTATTATTACGAGTATCTCTACGGCTACCGGAACGCGCAGCTGTCCGACGGGCTGTATGCCATGGCCGCCGCCGCCACCTACAACGAGATGGACATCATCGTGGTGGTGACCGGCTGCCCGGACGCCGCCACCCGCTACGCGGATACCAGAGCCCTCTTTGAGTGGATCTTCACCAACTTCAGCTACCGGGAGATCCTCAGCAGCACTGAGAGCATCGCCACCGTTCCGGTGGACATGGGCGACCCTGAGTCCGTGGGCGTCCGGGGCGAGGACCAGATCCGCATCATCCTGCCCAACGACCAGGACCTGGGCAACGTGGAATACGATATCACCTATCAGCATGAGCTCGACGGCACGACGCTCCAGGCGCCCATTGAGGTGGCCCAGTATCTGGGCGACGTGACCGTTTACATGGACGGCGTGGAGCGCGGTACTTCCCGGCTGGTGGCCGCCACGGCGGTGGACATCTCCCGGATGGAATACCTGCGCAGCCAGCTGGACGTGCTCGTCCACACCGACGCTGTGCGCCAGCTCATCACCATCCTCATCGTGATCCTGGGCATCTACATACTGCTGGTGGCCTTCTATCTGCTCCAGCGCATCCTGCATCTGCACAGCCTCCGAAAGGCCCGCAAGGACCGGGCCATTTCCCAGGCCCAGCAGGAGATCCAGTGGCTGGACTATCCCGGCCAGGAGCTGCCCCCGGAGGATACCGGCTACTTCCAGGGTCCCGCCCCGGGCCCGGATGAATACGTTCCCGCCCCGGAAACGCCCGTCTATGAGGACGAGGTGCCCCAGGAGGAGGCCGCTCCCGCGGAGCCTCTGCCTCCGGAGGAGACCGCCTACGAGGACGAAGCGCCCCAGGAGGAGGCCGCCCCCGATATCGGGGAAGCCCCCGCCGAAGAGGCAGAGGCATACGCCGACGTTGAAGAGGCGCCCGTCAGCGAGGACGCCCTCCCCGACAACGCCCCGCCTGCCGGCGAGGAAGCGTATGCTGAGGAAGGCGAATACGCCGATGAAGGCGAGTACGCCGATGAAGGCGAGTATGCTGACGAGGGCGAGTACGCCGACGAAGGCGAGTACGCCGACGAGGGCGAGTACGCCGACGAGGGCGAGTACGCCGACGAGGGCGAGTACGCCGATGAAGGCGAATACGCCGACGAGGGCGAGTACGCCGACGAGGGCGAATACGCCGACGAAGGCGAATACGCCGATGAAGGCGAATACGCCGATGAAGGCGAATACGCCGACGGCGAGGAGTACGCCGACGACTTCGCTGACGACGAGTTCGCCGAAGGCGAAGGATACTACGACGACGGAGAATACGTCGACGACGAAGGGTACTACGACGACGAGGACTATGACGATGACGGCGGCTACGAGGAACCGCCCGAGCCCCCCAAACGCCGTTGGTGGAGACGCTGACAAAACCATGCCCCCGGACTTTGGTCCGGGGGCATTCTTTTTTACCGCAAAAACCGGGGAGCACTCGCTCCCCGGTCTTTCTTTACAGCCCCAACAGCTGCTTTTTCTTTGCCTCAAAGTCCTCCTGCGTGATGACACCGTCATCCAGCAGCGCCTTATACTTCCGGATCTCTCCGATCGCCCACGCCGTATCATCCTCCTGTCCGGCATCCGGTGCGTCCTGGAAGATCTGCGTCTCGTTCCATTTTGCCGGCTCGGAGGGCTGCTCGCCGCCTTCCTGCCAGGCCGGCTGCTGGTCCTGCCAGTCGTTCTGGACGGGCTGTTGCCACGCCTGCTGGCTCTGCCAGTCATTCTGGACGGGCTGCTGCCACGCCTGCTGGTTCTGCCAATCGTTCTGGACGGGCTGCTGCCACGCCTGCTGGCTCTGCCAGTCGTTCTGGACGGGCTGCTGCCATGCCTGCTGGTTCTGCCAATCGTTCTGGACAGGCGCCTGCCCCTGCCAGGCCGGCTGGGCAGGCTTGGTCACAGAGCCCCACGCCAGCGCCGCGCCGCCCAAAATGGTCCCGATCATCAGCAGGACAAGGGGCAGCACCTGGGGCAGGACGATCCGAAGGAGATACGACACGCCGAAAAAGCCGTCGGACACAATGGGCACGACACAAGATACCGTGTAGATCGTGATGACCAGACCCGGCACGAACCAGACCTTTCCGAGGATATTCTTCCCGCTGTCCAACATGGACAGCAGCGCCGCCCCGGCCAGCAGCAGGAAGCCCACTATCATGAGGACCATGCGGAAGTTCAGCCCGCTCCAATAGTGGTTGATAAGCAGCGTCAGGATCACATTGACCACCGGCGCGCCCGCCCGCAGCAGACTGCCGATCATGGCCAGGATCTTCCCCACCGGCCCCCGGCTCAGGATCATGCCCACGCCCAGCAGCACGCCGCCTATCAGCGTGAAGATGAACTGGCCCAGATAGGGAAGGACATAATGGCCCATGTAGCTAAAATTCAAGTTCCGTATGCTGGGGATCATCCACGTCACCGTGGCCAGCAAAAGCAGGATGCCGGCAGCTGTTCCATATGCCGTCTTTTTCTCCGTCGTACCCATGTATCATACCCTCCTGATCAGGATGTACCCATTATAATCAACATTTGGGCGGGTGTCAATTCAATAACGTCCCACCGCCCTGCAAAACAGCGCCGCAGCAAAGACCGGGACGCTTTGCCTTGATAGTGATAAGGAAGTAATCTACAAATCATTGTCGGCTGACGGTTTCAGGGCGCACAGCAAAATCCCATCCGGGGTCCAGCAGGACCCTGATGGGATTTTGCTTTATTGGTTTCGGAAACCACTAGCTTCGCCAGTGGAGGTGTTTTACAAAAGGCTTTAGCTACAAGCATCGAACGAGTGAGCCACAGGCAAAAAACTTAAACGCTGAGAGCACAAAAGGAAAATGGACAGCCCGTTTACTGGCTACGGGGCAAGTGATACAAGAGACAAGATTCCGGCGCGCCTTGAGACGCCCACCGGTTCCAAGCCATTCTGGGCCTATTCAAGCCTCCGGATTCGTGTGGTAGCCTCCAAAAAGGATTCCATAAACGAAAAAACGCCGGCACAGTTTCTTTGAACTGCACCGGCATGCGTGGCTAATTCGTCAAATTGCTAGACAAAGTGAATAGCTATTTTGTTTTGAAACCTATAGATTCAACGAGGTATATTCGCCCCTCAATTATCTCAACACAATGATATTTGAGTAGAGTATTAATCGCCTCTGTATAGGTTGCCTGATCCATATCAGCTGAAAGCACATTTTTTAGTTCTTCCTCGGCAATTCCAGTACCAAACCTGGAGTTCTTGTATAGTTCCAGCAAAACAGTTTTACAGTTCTGATCAAACTCGACATCTATTGAAGAAAGAACATTTAGCAGAATATAGAAAGATTTCCCAATTATTTCCAAAGCTGACGCTTCTGAAATCCCCGTAGCAAAAAACAGAGTATCTAGGATGATCCTAACAAAATCTGTTTGCTTGAATACTATATTAGTCAATTTTCTTGA
>CANRNU010000054.1 GCA_947632005.1 uncultured Oscillospiraceae bacterium
AAGTTCCACGTTGTTTTCGCCAGCAGCAACACCTTCACCGGCGAGATAAACGACCTGGGGGACTATTACACCGACGAGAGCGGCCGGTTCAGGCTCTATGCCCTCCGGGACGGCTGGTACAGAGTGACCGAGCTGGAGCCCCCCGCCGGGTACGCCATCAAGGACCCGGCCACACTGGAGTTTTACCTGAAGGGCGGCGAAAGTCGGGAAGTCACCTTTGAGAACACACCCCTGTCCGCCATCGTCATCTACAAGTACGACACCGAAACCGGGCAGGCCGTGGAGGGGGCCGTATTCCAGATAAAATATCTGTCCGGCGCCTCCGGCACGGGCGGCACGGTCATCGGCACCTACAAGACCAGCGCCAACGGGACCGTCACCGCCACGGGGCTCCAGGCCGGAACGTACATCGTGGAGGAGCTTGCCAGCGACAGCGGCCATGTCATCGACACCGCGCCCCAGACCGTCTATCTCAGCGGCGAGCCCCAGGCGGTGGTGCAGGTCTATTTCGGCAACGTCCCCAAGGGCGGCGTCCTCATCAAGAAGATCGACGCCGTGACCCGTGAGCCGCTGTCCGATGTGCAGTTCTTTGTCACGGACGGCACCGGCGCTGTCATCGGCACCGGCAACGGGTACTTCACCACCGACAGCGCCGGGAGCGTCCTCGTTGAGGGCCTTGACCCCGGCTCCACTGTTGTGGTCAAGGAGACACGGGCCAAGGAGGGCTATATCCTCGATGACACCCCGCAGACCGCCGTGGTGAAGCCGGGGAAGGTGGTGACGCTGGAGTTCCGCAACCAGCCCAAGGGCTCCCTCATCATCGAGAAAAGGGACAGCGTGACGGGGGCGCCGCTGAAGGGCGTGACCTTCACCGTCACCACCTCCGACGGGCATTTTGTGGGCAATGACGGCGGAAAAGTGACCTCCAACGGCCTCTACTACACCGACGAGAACGGGCAGATCATCATCACCGGCCTCGCCCCGGACACCTACGTTGTGACCGAGACGGCCACCATCCCCGGCTATGTGCTGGACGCCATGCCGCAGGTCGTGGTGGTCAATCCCGACGACACCCAGACCTTGACCTTTACCAATACACCCACCGGCGGGCTTGTCATCTACAAGGTGGACGCCGAGACAGGCGAGCGCATCCCCGGCGTGAAGCTGGAGGTCCGGCGTATGAACGGGGAGATCGTCGGCGAGTACACCACGGACAGGAACGGCGTGGTCCAGCTCCCGGACCTCACAAGCGGGTGGTACACCGTCACGGAGCTGTCCCCCGCCGCGGGCTACAAGCTGAATGATACGCCCCGGCACATCGAGGTGAAGGACGGCCAGACCGCCACCTTAGAGCTTGTGAACCGCAGAGTCTCCAACATCCTCCTCCGCAAGGTGGATGCCGAGAACGGCAGAGGGCTTTATGGGGCCGTGTTCCTGCTGTACGACGGCAGCCACAACCCCATCAAGCAGCTGGTGAGCGACCAAAGCGGGTATGTCTATCTGGACGAGGGACTGGCTGACGGGAGGTACTACATCCGGGAGATCGAGGC
Organism: uncultured Oscillospiraceae bacterium; assembly: GCA_947632005.1. Lineage (GTDB taxonomy): Bacteria > Bacillota > Clostridia > Oscillospirales > Oscillospiraceae > CAJOIG01. The sequence continues at coordinate 1,551 of CANRNU010000054.1, forward strand.
CCCGGAGGGGTACATTCTGGACACGCAGCTGAAAACCGTCTACATCGAATACGGCTCCACTACGGAGATCGTGTGGAAGAACACCGCCGTGCGGGGACAGATCCAGATCGTGAAGAAGTCCGCCGACTACAACTCCACCAACGGCCTGCCCGCCGGGACGCTGCTGGAGGGCGCTGTCTTTGAGATCTACGACAGGGCCGGGAACGTGGTGGACACCGTGCGGACGGACCGCAACGGACGTGCCTCCTCCAAGCTCCTGCCCCTGGGCCGGTACACGGTGAGGGAGGTGTCCGCACCGGCCAACTACTCCGTTAATCCCGCTATACTGAACGCCTATCTGGAGCATGAGGGCCAGATCGTCACCTTCGAGGTGCTGGACGAGAGCGTGGGGACAGGAGTTTCCATCGAAAAGACCGGCCCCAAGGAGACGATGGCGGGCCAGCCGGTGCGCTATGTGTTCTCCAACATCGCCAACAGCTCCACGGTGAGCCTCGACAGCTTCTACTGGCGCGACACCCTCCCCGCCGAGGTGAGACTGGATAAAATCGTGACCGGCACCTACAACCGGCCCGGAACCTACAAGATTGTCTACAAGGTCAACAATGAGAGTACCTACCGCACACTGGCCGACAGTCTCAGCACAAGCAAAAGCTATACCCTGGCCGCCAGCGCCGCGGCCCTGGGGCTGGGCGCCAATGAGCGCGTGACGGAGATCATGTTCGTGTTCGGACAGGCCCCGGCGGGCTTTGCCCAGGTGGAGGCTCCCATGCTCTACTGCACCGCCATATCCACCCTGACCGCCGGCTCCAGCTTCGTCAACGTGGCCGACGTGGGCGGCATCTACCATGACAGATGGATTCAGGCCGTGACCCGCTGGGTGACAACGGTGTACGGCAAGCCCGTCACGCTCCCCAGGACCGGGTATTGAGCCACGTCGAAATAAGTCTCAAATTGAGACGCATTTCGGGGCCGTCCATTTTGGGCGGCCCCAGGAAGGGAGGCATTTATGAAGCGACAGGAGAGCGGCGGCGTCCTGCCGTGGCTGCTGCTTGTTGTGCCCGTTCTCTGGCTCGGCGCCCTGGCGGCCACGGGGTATGAGGACGGCATGACACTCTTTGACCTGATGGGCCGTTTCAGCTCTCTACTGGAGCGGCCCTTTTCCCTGCGTTGGACGCCCCACACACTGAAATTCATGCTCATCGCCCTCGCTCTCTACGGCTGTGCCGTGGCGCTGTTCCTCTCCGCAAGGGAAAACCGCCGCCCCGGCGAGGAACACGGCTCCGCCAAATGGGGCAATGTCCGTCAGCTCAACGTCAAATACCGGGACCCGGACCCTATGAAGAACACCATCCTCACACAAAACATCCGCATGGGCCTCAACGGGAAGAAGCACCGCAGGAACTTACTGCAAATCGTCATCGGCGGCTCCGGCGCGGGCAAGACGAGATTTTTTTGCAAGCCGAACCTGATGCAGGCAAATTGCAGCTTCCTCGTCACCGACCCCAAGGGCGAAATGCTCCGGGCCGTGGCCCCGCTGCTCATTCAAAAGGGATATGTCATCAAGGTGTTTGATCTCATCGACCCGTCTCACTCCGACTCCTTCAACCCGTTCCCGTACATCCGGGACGACAAGGACGCCATGAAGCTGGTCAACAACCTCATCAAGAACACCACCCCCAAGAACGCCTCCAACAGCGACCCCTTTTGGGAGAAGTCCGAGATCGCGCTGGACACCGCTCTCATCCTGTATTTGCTCCATGAGGCGCCGCCGGAGGAGCAGAACCTTGAGATGGTCATGTATATGATCGAGAACGGCGGGGCCAGGGAGGACAACGACGACTTCCAATCCCCGCTGGATATGCTGTTTGAGGCCCTGGAGGACGAGGACCCGGACCACATCGCCGTCCGGGAGTACAAGATTTTCAAGCAAGCGGCGGGCAAAACGGCCAAGAGCATCCTGATTTCCGCCGCCGTGCGCCTCTCCGCCTTTATCCTGCCGGAGATCGTCGGCATCACGAACCGGGACGATATGGAGCTGGGCATGATGGGCGAGCGCAAGCAGGCGGTATTCGCCATCATCCCGGACAACGACGGCACCTTCAACTACCTGGTGGGGATGCTCTATACCTGCGCTTTTCAGGCCCTCTACTACCAGGCGGACAAGGTCCATGAGGGGGCCTTGCCGGTCCCGGTGCGGCTTATGATGGACGAGTTTTGCAATGTGTCCCTCCCGGATGACTTCGGCAAGCTCCAGGCGACCATGCGCTCCCGCAACATCATGTCCACCATCGTCCTGCAAAATATCTCGGCTTTGAAGGCCCTGTTCAAGGACGACTGGGAGGGGCTTTTGGGCAACGCCGACACCATGATCTATCTGGGCGGCAACGAGCAGAGTACCCACAAGTACATATCCGAGATGCTGGGCAAGGAGACGCTGGACACCCGGAACCGCAGTCAGAGTAAGGGTAAAAACGGCTCCTTCAGTGTCAGCTACCAGCAGACCGGACGGGAGCTGATGACCCCGGACGAGGTGCGGGCCATGGACAACGCCTACGCCATCGTGTTCATTCGGGGCGAGCGGCCCGTCATTGACAAGAAATACGATATACTCAAGCACCCCAACGTGAAGCTCACGGAGGACGGCGGAGCCGCCCCCTATATCCACCATCCCGGCCTGTCCTTTGAGCAGACGGATCTGAGCCTGCCCTTCGACGGCCTTGAAAACATTGAAATACTTGAGGAGGAACAAGAACATGAAAACCACGAAAAAGTCCGCTGAAACCCTGGCCGCCCGTCAGAACCGGGTGAAGCGCCGCTACATCTCCGCCGCCGTCCTTGTGCTTGTCAGCGTGGCGCTGGCCTGCCCGGCCCTGGCCGCCGGAGGCGGAGGCGGCGGAGATCCGCTGTCCATCGTCAACAACCTGTCCGACTTCATCTTCTCCATCATCAAGGCCCTGGGCGTCATCATCCTGGGCTGGGGCATCGTCCAGGTGGGCATGAGCTTCCAGTCCCACGACGCCAGCCAGCGCACCCAGGGCTTCCTCTGCCTGTTCGGCGGCCTGCTGATCGCGTTCTGCAAGGAGATCCTCACCGCCATCGGCGCGGTCTAACCAGCAAGGGGGCGGGCATCAAGCCCGCCCCCGATATGGTCTTATCTGTCGAAATAAGTCTCAAATTGAGACGCATTTTGGAGGTGATTTTTTGAGCGATAACTGGATCGTCGGAAACCTGCAATCCGCTTTCAACACCTGGAACGGCAAGATCGCGGAGATATGGACGCTCATCACGACGACGCCCCAGAGCTTTCGGGGCGGGGCTATATGGGGAACCATCGTCTCCATCAACGATGCCCTGAAGGCCGTGGGTTACGGCCTCTTGGTGCTGTTCTTTGCCATGAGCATCTTCCAGTCGGCGGCCAGCTTCCGGGACTTCCAGCGCCCGGAGTTCGTGTTCCGGCACTTCATCCGCTTTTTGCTGGCGAAGGTGGCCGTGGGCTCCGCCATGGACATTATGACCAGCCTCTTTTCCGTGTGCGGCGGCGTAGTCCAGACCGTCATGGGGAGCATCGGCGGGATGGCCGCCGCCAGTGTGACCCTGCCCTCGCAGATCGTGACCGCCATTGAGGACGTGGGCTTTCTGGCCAGCATCCCCCTGTGGCTGGTGTCCCTGCTGGGGAGCCTTTTCATCACGGTCATGTCCTTTGTGCTGATCCTGACGGTGTACGGACGGTTCTTCCGGCTATACTTTTACACCGCCCTGGCCCCGCTGCCCCTGTCCTCCTTCGCCGGGGAGGGGACCAGCTTCGCGGGCAAGGCGTTTTTGAAGTCCTACATCGGCGTGTGCATGGAGGGCGCGGTCATCGTCCTGGCCTGCATGATCTTCTCCGCCTTCATGTCCAGCGGCAGCCCCACCGTGGACACGTCCCTGTCCGCCGTGACCATGAGCTGGAACTACATCGCGGAGACGATTTTCAATATGCTCGTCCTCGTTGGGCTCGTGAAGGGCGCGGAGAGGATCGTAAAGGAGATGTTTGGACTATGAAGAAATACACGGTCATATACGCGGACCCGCCCTGGTCCTACCGGGTATGGAGCAAGAAGGGAGCAGGACGGTCGGCGGAGGCTCACTATCCCACCATGAGTATGGAGGATATAAAGGCGCTGCCCGTGGGGGAGCTTGCGGACCGGGACTGCGCGCTGTTTCTTTGGATGACCCTGCCCATGCTCAGGGAGGCGTGGGGCGTTTTGGACGCCTGGGGCTTTACCTTTAAGACCGTTGCCTTTGTGTGGATCAAGCTGAACCGGCAGGCGAATACGCTGTTTACTGGGATGGGCTACTGGACAAGGGCCAACGCGGAAATATGTATCCTTGCGACACGAGGCCACCCCAAACGTCAGGCCAGAAATGTCCACCAGGTCATCGTGTCCCACATTGAGGAACACAGCAAGAAGCCCGACGAGGCCAGACGGCGCATCGAGGCGCTTATGGGCGATGTGCCGCGGATAGAGCTGTTCGCCCGTCAGTACCCTCCCGGCTGGGACGTGTGGGGCAACGAGGTCGAGAGCAGCGTCGAAATGCGTCTCAATTTGAGACGCGATTACGAGGAGGAATGAATATGGAAATCAAGATCCCCAAAGAAGTCCGCCGTCACAAGGAGACGATCTTCTTCGGCCTGTCCGTGCGGCAGTTTGTATGCGCGGTGCTGGCCGTGGGCACGGCGGTGGTCGTGTACCTGGTCCTGAGCAAGACCGTCGGGAAGGAGACGGCCAGCTGGGCCTGTATCGTGGCGGCGGCCCCGCTGGCCGCGGCGGGCTTTTTCAGCTACAACGGCCTGACGCTGGAGCAGTTCGCCTGGGCGTATATCAAGTCCCAATTTCTCTGCGCCGCGCCCAGGTCCTTTCAGTCCGAGAACATCTACTGCAAGGCCCTGTCCATGAAGGGAGGTCACGACTATGATTAAGACCCTTGCGGAGGCCAACAAGAGCGAGCGGCACCAATTCTCCATCCCCCGCAGCGCCCAGCAGTCCATCCCCGTACAGCGCATCTACCGGGACGGCATCTGGCAGGTGGGCGGGAACAAGTACAGCCGCACCTGGCGCTTCGCCGACATCAACTACTCCGTGGCCTCCCATGAGGACCAGCAGGAGATGTTTCTGGCCTACTGCGGCGTCCTCAACAGCCTGCCCACCGGGGCCACGGCGAAGATCACCATCAACAACCGCCGCCTCAACGGGACGGACTTCCAGCACAGCGTCCTGATGCACCTGAAGGGGGACAAGATGGACCGCTACCGGCAGGAGTACAACGGCATCCTCATGGACAAGGCCGTGGAGAGCAACAACCTCATTCAGGACAAGTACATCACCATCTCCGTGGCCCGCCGGAGCATCGACGAGGCCCGGACCTTCTTCAAGCGGGTGGATATTGACCTGAGCAAGAGCTTCGGCAAGCTGGACAGCGGCGCCAAGCCCCTGGACAGCCACGAGCGGCTTCGCATCTTCCACAGCTTTTTCCGCCCCGGCGAGGAGCAGGACTTCCGCTTCGATATGTCCGAGTCCATGAAGCGGGGCCACAGTTTTAAGGATTCTATCGCCCCGGACGGTATCTGCTTCAAGGCCGACCACTTCGAGCTGGGCGGCAAGGTGGGGCGTGTGCTTTTCCTCCGGGAGTACGCCAGCTATATCAAGGACAGCATGATAACGGACCTCTCGGACTTCTCCCGCAACCTGATGCTCAGTATAGACATCCTCCCCATCCCCACCAACGAGGCCATCAAGGAGATGCAGAGCCGCATCATGGGCGTGGAGTCGGACATCACCCGCTGGCAGCAGAAGCAGAACGCCAACAACAATTTCACCGCCACCGTGCCCTATGAGCTGGAGCAGCTCCGGGCGGAGAACAAGGAGTTTCTGGATGATTTGAGTACCCGCGACCAGCGGATGATCTTCGCCAACGTCACCCTTGTCCACATGGCGGACACCCTGGAGCAGCTGGACGCCGACACCGAGACGCTGCAATCCATCGGCAACGAGAGCCTCTGCCAGTTCTCCATCCTCCGCTACCAGCAGGAGGACGGCCTGAACACGGCCCTGCCCTACGGTCTGCGGCGCGTCAAGACCACCCGCACCCTGACCACCGAGAGCGCCGCCGTGCTGATGCCGTTTCGTGTCCAGGAGATCCAGGATGCGGGAGGAATCTTCTGCGGCGTGAACGCCGTCAGCAAGAATCTTCTTATCTGCAACCGCAAGCGGTTACTTAACCCCCACGGCTTCATTCTGGGCGTCTCCGGCTCCGGCAAGTCCTTCTCCATGAAGGAGGCCATCACCTTTATTGCCCTGTCCACCAACGACGACATCATTATCATCGACGCCGAGCGTGAGTACGGCGACCTGACCCGCGCCTTGGGCGGGGAGGTCATCGAAATTTCCCCCAGCAGTCCCCACCATATAAACCCGCTGGAGATCAGCCGGGGCTACGGCAGCGGCGAAAACCCCGTGGCCATGAAGTCCGAGCTTCTGATGAGTATATGCGAGCAGCAGATGGGCACCGGGGAGCTGGGGGCCTTCCACAAGTCCATCATCGACCGATGCACAGCCAACGTGTACCACGACCTCATTAAGAGCGGCGGCAAGGGCCGTCAGCCGGTGCTGTCCGACTGGCGAAACGAGGTCAAGCGCCAGCCGGAGCGTGAGGCCCAGGAGCTGGCTCTGGCTTCAGAGCTTTTTGTGGAGGGCAGTCTCAATATGTTCGCCCATGAGACGAATGTGGACATCTCCAACCGGCTCATCACCTTTGACCTCTACGAGATGGGAGAACAGCTCAAGCCCACGGCGCTGAATGTGACGCTGGAGACGATCCAGAACCGTGTCGCCGCCAACCGGCTGGCCGGGAAGTACACCTGGGTATTCGTGGACGAGGTGTATCTGTTCTTCCGCTACCACTACTCCGCCCAGTTCCTATATAAGTGCTGGAAGCGGTTTCGGAAATACGCCTGCGCCATGACCGCCGCCACTCAGAACGTGGAGGAGTGCCTGCGGTCCGACACCGCCCGGCTCATGTTCGCCAACAGTGAGTTCCTCGTCCTCCTGAACCAGGCCGCCACGGACCGGGCGGAGCTTGCCAAGCTCCTGAATATCTCCTCCAATCAGATGTCCTACATCACCGGCGCCGAGGCCGGCCACGGCCTCATCCGCTTCGGCGGCTCCATCGTCCCGTTCATCAACGAGTTCCCGCGCGACACAGAGCTTTACCACCTGATGACCACCGCGCCGGGGGATAAGTAAACCGCCGTCGAAATGCGTCTCAATTTGAGACGCATTTTTTGACCTTAAAAAAGGAGCAATCACATGGACATAAAAGAAAAGCCCAAATCCAAGGGGGACAGCCCCAAATCCCGTGCCGTCCCGGTCATTGACCCCAAGCAGGCGGCGAAGCTGTTGAAGGATAAGTATGTCAAGGAGCTGGAGCAGAGGCCGGAGAGCGAGAGCGTCGATGCCCAGGCCGCCGAGCAGGTGCAGGACGCGGGGACATGGGCAGTCGATGAAATCGTCAGCCGTCCCATCCCCAGGCAGAAAAAGCAGACCGTCAAGGAAAAGCCGGCAACGCCCCACCGCGCGGCGGACCGGCACACAGCGGAACCGCATACGTCCCCGGCGGGTGAAGTCCGGGAGGTCATGCCTCCTGGCGAGAGGGGCAGGACAAACGCAGAACCGAGGTTGTCTGCACCTGACGGTGCGGAGCCGGTCAGTAGCTCTACGCCCGTCCCCACAGCTCAACGGCAGGCTGCGCCCGTTACCCCATGGGACAGGAGCCAAAACGGGAGGCCCATCATAAAGGAGCGAGGCGAAACTGTCATTTCCACACGCCACGCCATGACAGGGAACGACCCGAAAAATAATCTCCGTGCTCCCATGGAAATGGAGGTTTCCCCACGCGCAGGGACAAAAGCAGAACAAGCTACACATCGCACCGCCTCAATAAAGGAGAAAGCCCCCACAATGCCCCATGAGCGCACGGTGGTACATACACCCGCCGCTGACGGCGGGAACCCCACCATACCAAAGCCCAAAGGCGGGGACCACGGGGGCATTGTGGACCTCAAACCTCCCATAAACAGATCCGCAGCTGTTTCTGATGCTCCATCCATCAATCCCATCCGCCCCCGGAGCCGTGCCGCCTCAAAAGGAAGCGTCCCGAAAACAAGACCGCTTGCCCCCAAGCGGGCCGTATTCCGGCCCAAGACATCCACCTCCGCCGTCAGGGGCTTTAGCCGCGCCTCCCGTAGTCTCGGCAAGACAGCGGAGGTCCAGATGCGAAACGTGGCGGTGCAGCAGGCCAAGAAGGCCGCCAAAAGCGCGGCGGCCTTTACGAAAAAGGCCGTCCAGGCCGTGGCAAAGGCGGCGTCTACCATCATAAATGCCCTGGCCGGTCTTGCCGGTGGTGGCGTCCTGCTGGTGGCGCTTTTGGCGGTGGCCTTGATCGCGGCCATCGTCAGCTCGCCCTTCGGGATCTTCTTCGCCGGAAATGATGGTGGAAGTGTCCCTGATGCCGTGTCCGCAGCGGAGGCCATGGCCTCCATCAACAGCGCCTTCAATACCCGGCTCGCGGAATTGCATACGGTGACCCACGACAGCGTACAGATAAACGGCCACATGGCCGACTGGGGCGAGGTCCTGGCCGTGTTCGCCGTTCTGACTGCCGGAAATGACGCCGGGGTGGATGTGGCCACACTGGACGCGGACCGCCTGGCGAGGCTGACCGCCGTTTTCTGGGCCATGAACGCCGTCACGGGCCAGGTCACTCCCGTGACCCACCCCGACAGCAACCCCAACGACGAGGTGGACGACAGCTGGACGGAGCAGGTGTTGACCATCACCATCACGTCCAAGACCGCCAACGAAATGCGGGCGGCCTACTCCTTTTCGGACTACCAAAACTCCGCCCTGGACGAGCTTCTGGCCGACCCCGCGGCCCTGGCCTCCCTGGCCCAAAGCCTGACCATCACCAACGCCGAGGCTTTCCGTATCCTGAACGCCCTCCCCGCGGACCTCGCCCCGGAGCGGCGGGAGGTGGTGCGGACGGCTCTCATGCTCTACGGCAAGGTCAACTACTTCTGGGGCGGCAAGAGCCTGCGCCTGGGCTGGAACCCAAGCTGGGGCGCCGTCACCAAGGTCACAGCCGAGGGCAGCCCCACCACCGGCACCTACCGGCCCTACGGCCTGGACTGCTCCGGCTTCGTGGATTGGGTGTTTTACAACGCCACGGGCGGCACATACCACATCAGTCACGGCGGCGGAGCCCACTCCCAGCACACCTATTGTACCTCCATCACCTGGGAGGAGGCCCTGCCCGGCGACCTGGTTTTTTACCCGGAGGATTCCCACGTCGGCATCGTCTGCGGCCGTGATGAATCCGGTAATCTCCAGGTCATCCACTGTTCCAGTGGCTCCAACAACGTGGTCATAACTGGCACATCCGGCTTCACAAGCATTGGCAGGCCGCAGTTTTTCACACAATAGCTAAAGCCCCGTACTGCCCTTCCCGGACGGTACGGGGCCAAATTTCATTTTATCACGGGATCAAGGCCGTCAAAAATCTGATCGTCGAAAAAGTCTCTTACACTAATATCCAACCCGTCACACAGCTTTTGGATAGTGACGATACCGGGATTTTGGCTTTTCGCGCCGAGCATACTATAAATCGTGGACGGCTC
>CANRNU010000055.1 GCA_947632005.1 uncultured Oscillospiraceae bacterium
TGGTGTTCTGCAACGCGGTGGAGGACAACCCCTTCATGGCCGGCGCCTTCCACGGCCCCGGCGAGCCGGAGTGCGCCATCAATGTGGGAGTGTCCGGCCCCGGCGTGGTGTATACCGCCCTGCAGGGGGTAAAGGGACAGAGCTTTGACGAGGTGGCGGAACTGGTGAAAAAGACGGCCTTCCGCATCACCCGCATGGGCCAGCTGGTGGCCCGGACGGCCTCGGAGCGGCTGGACGTGCCCTTCGGCGTGGTGGACCTGTCCCTGGCGCCCACCCCGGCGGCGGGGGACAGCGTGGCCCGCATCCTGGAGGAGATGGGCCTGGAGGTCTGCGGCACCCACGGCACCACCGCCGCCCTGGCCCTTTTGAACGACGCGGTGAAAAAGGGCGGTCTCATGGCCTCCGGCCGGGTGGGCGGCCTGTCCGGGGCGTTCATCCCGGTGAGCGAGGACGAGGGCATGATCGCCGCGGCCCGGTCCGGGGTGCTGACCGTCGATAAGCTGGAGGCGATGACGTGTGTCTGCTCCGTGGGCCTGGACATGATCGCCGTCCCCGGGGACACGCCGGCGGAGACGGTCTCCGCCATCATCGCCGATGAGGCGGCCATCGGCATGGTCAACAACAAGACCACCGCCGTGCGGCTCATCCCCGCGGTGGGCTGCGGCGTGGGGGACAGCGTGGATTTCGGCGGCCTTTTGGGCACTGCCCCCATCATGCCGGTGCACCGGGAGAGCGCCGGGGCCTTCATCGCCCGGGGCGGGCATATCCCCGCGCCGCTCCACAGCCTGAAAAACTGAGAGAAAAAAGAAAGACCGGCCGATCTGCGATCAGCCGGTCATTTTATGAAAAATTTTCTGTTCTGACCGGATTTTGATGTATATTTCCCGCCGGTGCTGCGCAAACTAGGACCCGCAAGATCATTTAGTCTGATCGAGAAGGAGTCTTTTTCATGGTCATTGACAGAATCGCGCTGATCCTGGCCATTATCGGCGGCCTGAACTGGGGCAGCATCGGCCTGTTCCGGTTCGACATCGTGGCCTGGATATTTGGCGGCCAGATGAATCCGGTCTCCCGTGTGGTCTATACACTGGTGGGACTGGCGGCGCTGTGGTGCGTCTCGCTGCTGTTCCGCGCCCGGGACGAGGCCGACGAGGAAGCGTAAACCACATTGACAGTAGATCACCGGGGCAAGTTTTCCTTGCCCCGGTGATTTTTTGCGTTTGAAATGGATGTTATTTTCCCAAAAAGTCCTTCACCTTGGCGGCGATGCCGGCGGCGTCCAGACCGAAGGCGGCCAGCAGTGCCCCGGCGGGGCCGGAGTGGCCGAATTCGTCGTTGATGCCGATGCGTTTGACCGGCACGGGATATCGCTCCGACAGCACACCGCAGACAGCCTCGCCCAGTCCGCCGAGGATGTTGTGCTCCTCCACGGTGACCACCCGGCCGCAGTCCTTTGCGGCCTGGATGACCAGGGCCTCGTCCAGAGGCTTGATGGTGGCCATGTTGATGACCCGGGCGGAGATGCCTGCCTCTGCCAGGAGCTTTGCCGCGGCAATGGCCTCGGGGACCGTGATGCCGTTGGCGATGACGGCCACATCGGTGCCGTCGGTCACCACCTCACCCTTGCCGATGACGAACTGGTAATCCTCATCGTGGAACACCGGGGTGGCGGCTCGGCCGAAGCGCATATACACGGGGCCCTCCATCTCATAGGCGGCCCGGACCATCTTCCGGGCCTCCACGTCGTCGGCGGGGCACAGCACGGTCATGCCGGGGATGGTGCGCATGAGGGCAAAGTCCTCGCAGCACTGGTGGCTGGCGCCGTCCTCGCCCACGGAGATACCGCCGTGGGTGGCGCCGATCTTCACGTTCAGGTGGGGGTAGCCGATGGTATTGCGTACCTGCTCATAGGCCCGCCCGGCGGCGAACATGGCGAAGGTGGAGGCAAAGGGCACCAGCCCCATGGTGGACAGGCCCGCGGCCACGTCGATCATGTTGGCCTCGGCGATGCCGCAGTCGAAGTGCCGGTCCGGGAAGGCCTTCTGGAACACCGAGGTCTTGGTGGCCCCGGCCAGGTCCGCGTCCAGCACCACCAGGTCCTTTGCGGTCTCGCCCAGCTCCTTCAGGGCGTTGCCGTAGCTCTCACGGGTAGCGATCTTCTTCACGTCAGCCATCTGTCACACCTCCAGCGCGGCCCGGGCAGCGGCCAGCTCGGCCATGCCCTGGGCGTATTCCTCGTCGTTGGGCGCTTTGCCGTGCCAGCCGGCCTTGTCCTCCATAAAGGACACGCCCTTGCCCTTCGTGGTCTTCATCAGGATCGCCGTGGGCTTGCCGCTGCCATGGTTTTTGTGGAAGCGGCCGAAAGCGGCCTCCAGCGCGTCAAAATCGTGGCCGTCCACCACCGTCACGTCGCAGCCGAAGGCGGCGAATTTCTCGTCCACCGGGGCGGTATTCATCACGTCGGCGGTCCGACCGTCGATCTGCAGGCCGTTCAGGTCCACGATGATGCACAGGTTGTCCAGCTTATAGTGGGCGGCGAACATGGTGGCTTCCCAGATCTGGCCCTCGGCCAGCTCCCCGTCGCCTACCACAGAGTAGACGTTCACGTCCTTGCCCAGGAACTTGGCGCCCTTGGCCATACCGGCGGCGGCGGACAGGCCCTGGCCCAGGGAGCCGGTGGACATATCCACGCCGGGCACGGTGTTCATGTTGGGGTGGCCCTGCAGGTAGGAGTCGATGTGGCGCAGGGTGGGCAGATCCTCCACCGGGAAATAGCCCCGGTTGGCCAGAGTGCTGTAGAGGCCCGGCGCGGTGTGGCCCTTCGACAGCACGAAGCGGTCCCGGTCCTCCCAGTGGGGATCGGCCGGGTCGATGCGCATTTCTTTGAAATAGAGATAGGTGAATACGTCCGCGGCGGAGAGGCTTCCGCCGGGATGTCCGGACTTTGCGCCGTGGGTGGCGGTGAGGATGCCCTCCCGCACCCGGATGGCGGTGAGCTGAAGTTCTTTCCTCTCCTGATCGGTCATGTCATGCCCTCCTTCTTCGGGGCTCATGCCACGCCGACCGTGAGCAGGATGTTGGCATAGGTGCGTTTCTCGCCGGTGGAGATGGCCAGCCGTACGGCGGGTTCGCAGCAGGCGTCGTAAAACTCATATTTGCCCAGCACCTTTGTCTCCGTATCGCCAAGCATCTGTTTGAAATCGCCATAGATCTCCGGCGTGGTACCGTCGCCCGGGTCCATGACCTCGACCTTCTCGATGACGATGGAGGACTGGAGCGCGGCCAGCACGTCTGTGACCGTCGGCAGACCGGGCGTCAGGCCCAGATAGACCAGCTCCGCCTCGCCGGTCTTGGAGGCAAGAGGATAATTGCCGTCCGCGATGAGGACCTTATCGCCGTGACCGCACAGAGATAAAGCGGCCATGATGTCAGGATGGATCAGTTTCCCTTTTAACATGTTCAGCACCTCATTTCATAATTATGAACACGATTGTCCGCAAAACGCCTTGCGGACAATCCAGAAGTATATCATGTATTTTACTACAAATCGCGGACCATTACAACTGCGGCAAAGGAAAAATTCCTCTCCGCACCCGCCCGGGCGGCCCCGCATATAGTGGATTGGGCATGCAAAGCCCGAAGGAGGAAATTATGGCAGACTGTGTTTCTGAAAACATGAACATCATCTGCGGCCAGCAGGCCAACGGCCTGAATCGCTACCCCTGCCCGGCCCAGCCCTGCTGCCCGTCTCTGATCGCCGGGCCTACCGGCCCCATGGGTCCTGCCGGTCCCGCAGGCGCGACCGGTCCCACGGGTCCCATGGGCCCTGCCGGTCCTGTTGGCCCCGCCGGAGCGGACGGGGCGGTGGGTCCCACCGGCCCCACGGGTGCGACGGGTGCAACGGGCGCAGCCGGTCCCGTTGGCCCCGCCGGCGCGGACGGCGCGGTGGGTCCCACCGGTCCCACCGGCCCCACGGGTGCGACGGGTGCAACGGGCGCAACGGGCGCAGCCGGTCTTGTTGGCCCCGCTGGCCCTACTGGTCCTACCGGCCCCACGGGCCCTGCCGGTGCGACGGGTGCAACGGGCGCAGCTGGTCCTGTTGGCCCCGCTGGCCCCACGGGTCCTACGGGGCCCGTCGGTCCTGCCGGCCCTGCCGGTGCGGTAACGCCGGCGGCTGCCGTGGCGGATATCGCCGCCCCGGCGACGGCTACCCCGGAGGCGATAGCCACCCAGTTCAACACCTTGCTGGCCAACCTGCGGACGGCCGGACTGCTGACTACGTGATAAAAATCGAGAGCCTCTCCCAATTCTGGGAGAGGCTCAGATGGGCTACGTCGTCGACATTTGCCGCTTATCGTTTCAAGATGGTCTTCTCAAATAATCCCTTCACCCCGCAGCGGTAGCACAGAAGCACGCTGCCCACCGCGCCGACGGCGGCCTGGAGGAACTCATACGGGAGCTTTATAATGGCATACTCCGGCGTGGCGTATACAAACGCCCGCCCCAGAGTATAGCCAGTCACCATGATGACCGTGCCCAGCGTTACTCCCACGATCGCGCCCCACAGGGGCTTCCTGTCCGGCCACAGGCGATGGGCGCACAGGGAGACCACCACGGCCTGGAGCCCGTGGGTGACCAGGGACACGAACATGGGCGCGGGATAGAACAGCGCGTCTCCCAAAAAGGAGCCGACGCCGCCCACGATGAACGCCGCCACCGGGTCGAGCAGTATCGCCGCGGTGCAGATGACCACGTCGCACAGATAGAAATGGCCGCCCGGCACGGGAATGCTGAGCACGCTCATGCTCATGATGATATTCATGCCCATAAACAGCGCCGTGACCGTCAGCCACAGGGGACTGTATCTGGCAAACCGTCTGGTATTACTCATAATAATGCCGTCCTTTACATGTGTTACGGGATATAGTATAATTCAATTTGGCATGAAGTAAATGGCCAAAAAAGGAGTTTTTTATAATACCAGATGTTGACGTATGATCTGCAAAAGGCGGAGGGGCCAAAATACTATGCCCTGTACCGCGCCATAAAAGGCGATATCGCGGCGGGCACGATCCGACCGGGCGAGAAGCTGCCGTCGAAGCGGGCCCTGGCGGCCCACCTGGGCATGAGCACGGTCACGGTGGAAAATGCCTATCATATGCTGATGGACGAGGGGTATGTGCAGGGCCGGGAGCGGAGCGGCTACTATGTCCTGGCGGTGGGCGCCATGGGGCCGGCCCCATCCGGGAGCCGGGAGTCCCTGCGCCTGCTGCCGGAGGAGGATGCGGAACAGGAGGCGGATTTTCCCTACTCGCTCTGGTTCAGGACCCTTCGCCAGGTCATCAGTGACCAGGGCAGGCGGCTGGTGGAGCGCTCCCCCAACGAGGGCTGCGCCGCGCTGCGGAACGCCATCGCCCAGTACCTGCTCCGATACCGGGGCATGTATGCCCAGCCGGAACAGATCGTGGTGGGCTCCGGCTCGGAGCAGCTGTATGGGATGGTGGTGCGGATGCTGGGCAGCGACAGGACCTATGCCATCGAATGGCCCTCCTACGGCCAGATAGAGGCCGTGTACCGGGGCGCGGGCGCGGCGATAGAGCGGCTGCCCATCGAGCGGGACGGCATTGGGAGCGCCGCGCTGGCGGCCACCGCCGCGGAGGTCCTGCATGTGACGCCCTTCCACAGCTGGCCCACCGGGGTCACCGCCAATGCCGCCAAGCGGTATGAATACCTTCAGTGGGCGGCCCGGACCGGCGGATGGATCGTAGAGGACGATTTTGACAGCGAGTTCTTCATGCCCGGCAAGCCCCTGGAGAGCCTGTACGCCATGGACAAACGGGGCTCGGTCATCTATCTGAACACATTTTCCAAGAGCCTGGCCCCCTCCATGCGCATGGGGTACATGATCCTGCCCAGGGACCTGCTGCCGGTGTATCGGGAGCGGCTGGGGATGTACTCCTGCTCCGTGCCGGTGCTGGAACAGTATGCCCTGGCCCGATTCATCGGGGAGGGGCATTTTGAGCGCCATTTGAACCGGATGCGAAGACGGCGGCGGGAACCGTGAAAAGTCCAGAGGCGGAGAGGTAGCGCTCTCCGCCTTTTTTCGTGCCGCCGGTGTCGGAACTTGTCGAAAGTTGTAAGATTATGTCAACAAAAAATCCCGGTGTTTTACCTGTTTTTTGTTGCAAATGGAATGGTGTTATGGTAAATTGTAAAAGCTGACACAACGGACAGGCAGAGAGATAGAGAGGAGCTGCAGTCCGAAATAATACCGGGAGGATACATTCATGGAAGCAACGACACGCATTCTGATAGCCGACCCCAGTGAAGAGTTTCGGAACATGCTGGCAGAGGTCATCCATGGCGAGGAAGATCTAGATGTAGTGGGTACGGCCGGAGATGGGCAGGAAGCGCTGGCCCTGGTGGAGGCGGCCCGGCCGGACATCCTGCTGACGGATCTGGTACTGGCGCGGCTGGACGGTCTGGGGCTGCTGACAGCCCTGGCGGACAGGGCGGAAGGGCCGGCGGCCATCGTCCTGTCCGGGTTTTTCAATGACCGGGTGGTGACTGCCTGTGCGGATCTGGGCGTCTATTTCTTCATGCCGAAGCCCTGCGATGTGCCGAATCTTCTGACGCGCATCCGGCAGGTGGCCGCGGAGCACAGTCGCAGGAACGCGCCGGCGGCCCAGGGCGTAGCCATTGCGCCCCTGCCAAAGGAGCCCAGCCTGGAGGCGGTGGTTACGGACATCATCCATGAGATCGGCGTGCCGGCCCACATCAAGGGCTACCAGTACCTGCGGGAGGCCATTATCCTCACCGTCAACGACATGGACGCCATCAACGCGGTCACCAAGGTGCTCTACCCTGCCGTGGCGAAGAAGTTCGCCACTACCCCCAGCCGGGTGGAGCGGGCCATCCGCCACGCCATTGAGGTGGCCTGGGACCGGGGCGACCTGGAGACGCTGCAGAAGTTCTTCGGCTACACCGTGTCCAACATCAAGGGCAAGCCTACCAACAGTGAATTCATCGCCATGATAGCGGATTCCCTGACCCTGCGGCGGAAGGACAGAATGGCGTAATACGATAAGCATATAAGCGACACGCCCCCGGACGAAAGTCCGGGGGCGCTGCTGCGTCGCAGGCGCACCTTTTATGGCGCCCTTGTGCAAAGGGAGCTGTCGCCGGCGTCAGCCGGTGACTGAGAGATTGTAACGTTGGTCCAACTGCGCAGTAACAACCCCTCCGGCCGCCTTCGGCGTCCACCTCCCCTTGCACAGGGGAGGCTTTTCCTTTTCGGGGAAAGGGTGCTTGTAAAGCAGTTTAGCGCGTGATATACTAAAAGTGCCACACAAATTCAATAATGTTATTCGTAAAGGGACGTTTCTGCCTTCTGGCAAAAACGTGTCTCTCCTTGGCGTCCTTTGCGGATAACAAGAATTTGTGTGGCAGCAAACGGAGACGCGTTTTTCGTGCGCGGCTCCGGCTGCGCACTTTTTATTTTGTTGGGAGGTAGGAGCCATGGCAGCTATTGCAAAGTTCGTATCCTTTGACGGTGGGATAGCATTTTCTGAACAGGTTATGAAGTTTCAAAAACGAGGCCAGGAGAGTGTAATCGTTCCGCTTGATGATATTGCCAATGTCAGGGTAAGGCGGCCCCAGGAGGATGCTGATGGATTTATCAGAATAGAGACAGCGGATGGACAGCGTTATCGGATCTTTTTCGAGGATGACCAGCTGCAAGAGGCGATCCAGTTCAAGAAACGATTTGACGCTACGGTAGCTGATGGAGGGGATGAGCACGCTCTGGCGCCCCTCCCGGAAAAAGCGGTCTCTCCCAGACCTGTGCGCCAGAACCGCTATGAAGACGGCGCCAGGCCATATCGTGAACATTCAGGCAGAGCGCCACGAAAACCGATATTTAAAAGATGGTGGTTCTGGGCTGTATGCGTTGTTTTGGTCATCGGCATCGTTGGTGCCATCGTAGGCGGGCCGGACAAAGGTGACACTGCCCCCGATGAAGTCAGCGCAAATGTGTCGCAGCCGGCAGCTCCTGCCGATGTTCAGTCTGCCCCGGAACAAGTCAGTAGTGCAGCCAGCGGTGCGGTAACGGTGGGAGACTATACTGTTGAGATCAAAGACGCATTTAAGGCAGCGGACTATGAAGGAAAAGATGCGATCGTCATTACTTACACTTGGACGAACAACAGCGAAGAGACCACAAGTGCGATGGTGTCTCTCATGGAAAAGGCATTTCAGGATGGGGTTCAGCTTGATAATGCTATCCTATATGACGTTGACGGGTACGACCCTGCTCCGTATATGGCAGAGATCAGGCCTGGTGTATCTCTTGACGTGCAGGAGGCATTCGTTTTGAGAAGCGGCTCTCCTGTAGAGGTTGAAGTTAGCGACCTGTTTGGGTTTGCCGATCCGGCAACAAAAACGTTCGACCCGAACAGCCTGTAAGCCGATCTCCGCCCTGTTGTGCCAACAGGGCGGAGTAAAGGACATGGATGGCGTTGCTATCCTCTGAGCATTCATATACACTTGTTATATTAGGAGGTAAAACAATGAAGCGCGTGATCTCCTTTGTTCTGGTCTTTGCCCTGTTCTCCGGGATATGCGTCTGCGGCGCATGGGCGGCCGACGCGATCGATACTGCGGAGATCGTCCGCAACGATGGCGAACACGAGACGACAACAGGCGCCGATGTGCTGGACGTGTGGAAGGGGAATGAGCTGAAATTCCAAAAGCTGTATGGCGGCGCCCTGGTCACCATCATAAGCACGGTGGAGCAGGTATCGGATGGAATGACACTGAACGGGCGCGCCTATGAGGCCGCGGTGAGCCTGGCCGGCGGATGGTTCGTAGAGGCCGAAAAGGACAACGATCTGCTGACCGAGCTGAGCGTTGGCGATACCGTCAAGGTCACGGGAAGAATCACCGATTGCTTTATGAGCGACAGGATATGGCTGCTCAATTCGGACAACGCTGTAAACGTCATCCAGCTTTTCGTTCCGGAACAGACGGAGGAAGAACAGGCGAAAGACCTGATGGAAGCGGCGGCAAGCTTTATGACGGTGTATGATGTGAACGGCGCTTTTGACCTCCTGGAGAGCATCGGGGCGCTGGACGCCGGCGAGTATAACGAGGAAGCGCAGTCCATGATAGAGGACATCAGGGCCCTGTGCTACGACGATACGCTCTATCTTAAATTGGAACAGGTCGTCGAAACGCCGCCGGATGCTGACAGCATCACGGTGGAACAGACGGATGACGGATATAAGATCGACTATACGTTCCGCTCGTGGGACGACATGACCGCCGCCAATGACAGCTATAAGGCATATTTGGAGAACAACTTCGACTATAAGTGGCAGATGAAGGACGGAACGCTGGAGGACGAATGGAAAGAGATCGGCAACGATCGGGTCTTCTATGACGGCGACGGAAACACGATGACGGTAGAGGGCGGCATGACGGGCGACACGGCGTATACGACCCTGAACCTGATCTATCATGACCCGCGCATATGAGGCTTTGCCGTGAAAAGACCGGGACGCGAAGGCATAATAGTGATAAGTAACTATTTTGCCGCAGAAGACGGTATGACCGTAAGGGTCATGCCGTTTTCTGTTTCTTGCAGGTCCTCTTACAAATGATCGGTTCACTCACAACAGGTAGCGACAACTCATCCAGGAAGTTGAAGTATATCTTCAACTCCTGCATACGGTGGCCGCTGGACTTGTCTGGTGCGTAGACGACGATCTTCTTGATGTACTCATTCACGATCGTCTGTGTCAGTTCCGGCACATCCACATACTTTCGTGTCAGCGCCATGAACCGGTCCAGCGCATCATCCATTTCCTCCTGCTGTTCTACCCATTCCTCTGTTACCTCGATTTCGAGCTTCAACCGTTCCTGCTCCGCCTCATAGTCTGCGGACATCTTCTTGTACCGCTCCATGCTCAGATTTCCAAGAACGGCGTCCTCATAGCTGCGGGAGATAAGCACATCCAGGTCCGCGAGGCGCTTTTTTGCCTGTTCCAGCTTCTTTTTATCCTCCCGGATGTTTTTCTCCTGGTCGGCACGGCGGCAGCGCAGCCATTCTTCCTGAAAGCCCTCCGCATCTTTCCGAACATATTCGTTGACCGCTCGGATACGCTCCAAAACTACATCCCGCAGTACATCCTCCCGGATATAGTGTGCCGAACAGGTGCCACGTCCGCTTTTGTAGTGCGCACAGACATAATGATCTTGGTTGCTGTCAAAGCTCTTGCTGGTGGCAAAATGCAGCTTGCTCCCGCAGTCCGAACAGAACAGCAGACCGGAAAACAAGCCCTGGCGTTCCGCTTTTGTGAGACGGCGCCTGTTTTTCCGCAGCTCCTGCACCCGGTCCCACTGTGCCTGGGGTACGATGGCCTCCTGCG
>CANRNU010000056.1 GCA_947632005.1 uncultured Oscillospiraceae bacterium
CTGTACCAGTGCGGCGTGCCCAAGGAGATGGCCATCGAGCTGTTCCGCCCCTTCATCATGAAGAAGCTGGTGGAGGATGGCCAGGCCAGCAACATCAAGGCCGCCAAGAAGAAGGTGGACCAGCAGAAGACCGAGGTCTGGGACGCGCTGGAAGTGGTCATCAAGGAGCACCCGGTGCTTCTGAACCGTGCGCCCACCCTGCACCGCCTGGGCATCCAGGCCTTTGAGCCCCTGCTGGTGGAGGGCCGCGCCCTGCGGCTGCATCCCCTGGTGTGCACCGCCTACAACGCCGACTTCGACGGCGACCAGATGGCCATCCATGTGCCCCTGTCCGCCGAGGCCCAGGCCGAGGCACGGGTGCTGATGCTCTCCGCCAACAACCTGCTCCGGCCCCAGGACGGCCAGCCTGTCACCGTGCCCACCCAGGACATGGTCCTTGGCTCCTATTACCTCACCTATATCCGGGACGACGAGCCCGGCGCGGGCAAGTGCTTCGCCACGCCCGCCGAGGCCATCATGGCCTACAATGAAAAGGTGGTGGGCATCCACGCCCCCATCAAGGTCCGCTTCACCCGGCGCATCGACGGCGAGATCCGTTCGGAACTGGTGGATACCACCGTGGGCCGCATCATCTTCAACGAGCCCATCCCCCAGGACCTGGGCTTCGTGGACCGCTCCGACCCGGCCAACGCATTCCTGCAGGAGATCGGCTTCCGGGTGGATAAGAAGCTGCTGGGCAAGATCGTGCAGCGCTGCATCGACAAGCACGGCTTCACCATCGCCACCGAGGTGCTGGACAAGATCAAGGCCCTGAGCTATAAGTACTCCACCATCGGCGCCATCACCATCTCCATCTCCGACATGGTGGTGCCCGAGGCGAAAAAGCGCATCATCGCCGAGACCGAGACCGACAAGCTGCCCTATATCGAGAAGCAGTACCGCCGGGGCTTCATCACCAACGACGAGCGCTACCGCCTGGTGGTCACCGAGTGGGAGAGGACCATCAACGCCGTCACCAGCGCCCTGCAGGACAACCTGGACGAGTTCAACCCCATCTATATGATGGCCAACTCCGGCGCCCGTGGTTCCATGAACCAGATCCGCCAGCTGGCCGGTATGCGCGGCCTGGTGGCCAACACCGCCGGCAAGACCCTGGAGATCCCCATCAAGGCCAACTACCGCGAGGGCCTGACCGTGCTGGAGTACTTCGTGTCCAGCCGCGGCGCCCGCAAGGGCCTGGCCGACACCGCTCTGCGTACCGCCGACTCCGGTTATCTGACCCGCCGTCTGGTGGACGTGAGCCAGGACGTGATCATCCGGGAGAAGGACTGCGGCACCACCGCCGGCAACGACGCCCGGGTCATCCTGGATAAGGTCATCAAGGCCCGGGTGGACGAGGACACGCTCTCCGGGAAGTTCGCGCCCCAGGACGTCACCGACCCCAATACCGGCGCGGTGATCGTGCCCAAGTACAAGGCGTTCAGCAAGTCCGATGTGGCGGCGCTGCAGGCCGCCGGCATCGAGGAGGTGGACGCGGCCGCCGCGGCCCAGACCTTCGGCGAGAGCATCCGGGGCCGGTTCCCCGCGGTGCCCATCACCAAGCCGGGCACGGACGAGGTCCTGTTCGACACCGAGCATATGCTCATGCCCATCGACGCCCAGACCCTGGAGGACAACGGCATCTTCTCCGTGAAGGTCCGTAGTGTCATGTGCTGTGAGGCACGCAGCGGCGTGTGCGCCAAGTGCTACGGCATGAACCTGGCCGTTGGCAAGCCGGTCGACCCCGGCGAGGCCGTGGGCGTCATCGCCGCCCAGTCCATCGGCGAGCCGGGCACCCAGCTGACCATGCGTACGTTCCATACCGGCGGCGCCGCCGGCTCCGACGTGGAGGACATCACCCAGGGTCTTCCCCGTGTGGAGGAGCTGTTCGAGGCGCGCCGTCCCAAGCGTGTGGCGGTGCTGGCCGAGATGAGCGGCGTGGTCTCCATGGAGGACGCCAAGAAGAACACCATCTGCGCGCTCACCATCACCAACGAGGCCGACGGTGAGACCCAGGTCTATCAGATCCCCTATGCCAGCGGCATCCTGGTCTCCGAGGGCGAGCATGTCCAGAAGGGACAGGAGCTGACCCGCGGCGCCCTCAATCCCCACGATGTGCTTCGCATCCGGGGCGTGGACGACGACGAGTTCGGCCGCCAGGGCGTGCGTAACTACCTGGTCCAGGAGGTCCAGAAGGTGTACCGCCAGCAGGGCGTGGACATCAACAACAAACACATCGAAGTCATTGCCCGGCAGATGCTCCGGAAGGTCCGGATCGAGGAGCCCGGCAGCACCGATCTTCTCAGCGGCGCCGTGGTGGACCTGAGCGAGGTCCGCCGTGCCAACGACGCGGTGCAGGCCCGTATGGACGCGGGGGAGGAGGGCCTTTCCAAGGCCACCTGGACCCAGATCATCATGGGCATCACCAAGGCGTCCCTGGCCACGGAGAGCTTCCTGTCCGCCGCCTCCTTCCAGGAGACCACCCGGGTGCTCACCGACGCCGCCATCAAGGGCAAGGTGGACCACCTGGTGGGCCTGAAGGAGAACGTCATCATCGGCAAGCTCATCCCTGCCGGTTCCGGTCTGGATATGTACCGGAACGTGGGGGTGGAGACCGACGAAGAGATGGCCTCCGAGGCGGAGGAATATGTGGACCTGTCCGCCCTGGTAGGCAGGACCAACGCGCTGTAAAGCGATACGTTTCAGACCCATCCGCCCCGCAGTTCGCGGGGCGGATGTGCGTTCGGCAGGAGAAGGGAGGCGGACCGATGGGACGGGTGCAAGAGATGAACGGGACCTGGCAGACGCTGGGGGCCTATCGCTATGCCCACCGAGGTCTGCACGACCTGGCCGCGGGGCGGCCGGAGAATTCCCTGAGCGCCTTCCAGGCGGCAGCGGAGGCGGGCTTCGGCGCGGAATTGGACGTACACCTGATGGCCGACGGGAACCTGGCGGTGGTCCATGATGCCGACCTGGCCCGGGTGTGCGGGAAGCACGCCATGATCGGGACGCTGCGGCGGGAGGACCTGGCGGGCTATCCGCTGCTGGGCTCCGGGGAGACCATCCCCCTTTTGGAGGACGTTCTGGCGGTGTTCGAGGGCCGGGGCCCGCTGATCATTGAGCTGAAGACAGAGCGGGGCGGCGCCGCGCGGCTCACCGCCGCGGTCATGGAGCGGCTGCGGGACTGGAAGGGCATGTACTGCCTGGAGTCCTTTGATCCGGCTGTGCTGATATGCCTGAGAAAGCGCTGGCCGGAGGTGTTCCGGGGCCAGCTGAGCTGTAACTTTTTTGCCAGCGGAGGCAGCGGCTGGGGACGGCTGGCGGACTGGGCCATGACCCACCTGCTGGTGTGTCTGGCGGGACGGCCGGATTTCATCGCGTACCGCTGGGAGGACCGGCATGAGCCGTCCCTGCGGCTGATGAAAAGACTTCTGGGCGTCCATGAGGTCGCCTGGACGGTCCGGGAACTGCCGGTGCTGGAGCGGCTGGAGGCGGAGGGCGCCGCCGTCATATTTGAAGGTTTTATTCCGGCCTCGCCGACGTCGGGGGATAAAGCCTGAAAAACTGCACAAATAATTGGTGTGTCAAGGCGATTTTTCCTTGACACGCCTGGATTTTTCTGTTAAAATCCTATTTTGCGTGAAAGCGTGGATATTCTGCGCCCAAAACGTAATTTTTGAAGAAAGGAGAACGATATGCCTACTTTTAACCAGCTGGTCCGCAAGGGTCGGCAGAAGGTGACCTACAAGTCCACGTCTCCGGCGATGCAGAAGGGCCTGAACACCCTGAAGAACCGGGAGACCGATCTGTCCAGCCCCCAGAAGCGCGGCGTCTGCACGGCGGTTCGTACTTCCACCCCGAAGAAGCCGAACTCCGCTCTGCGGAAGATCGCCCGTGTGCGTCTCACCAACGGCTACGAGGTGACGGCCTATATCCCCGGCATCGGCCACAACCTGCAGGAGCACTCTGTGGTGATGATCCGCGGCGGCCGTGTGAAGGACCTGCCCGGCGTGCGTTACCACATCATCCGCGGCTCTCTGGATACCCAGGGCGTGGACGGCCGCCGTCAGGCTCGCTCCAAGTACGGCGCCAAGCGCCCCAAGAAGTGATCGCAAAACCCCAACAGCGTCCCTGTTGGTTCCTATATATGAATGTAGGGAACGTCAGGGCGCGAACGGAAGTCGAAAGACACTTTCGAGTACCGGTGAATTCATTTTTATGAAGGAGGGAAGTTAAGTGCCCAGAAGAGGTAACGTTCCCAAGAGAGAGATCTTGCCGGATCCTGTGTATCATTCCGTTCTGGTGACCAAGCTGGTCAACCAGATCATGCTGGACGGCAAGAAGGGCGTCGCTCAGAAGGTCGTGTACTCCGCCTTTGATATCATCAAGGAGAAGACCGGAAAGGACCCCATGGAGGCCTACACCGAGGCCCTCAACAACATCATGCCCAGCCTGGAAGTCAAGGCCCGCCGCGTGGGCGGCGCCACCTACCAGGTGCCCATCGAAGTGCGCCCTGTCCGGCGGCAGACCCTGGGTCTGCGCTGGCTCGTCGGCTACGCCCGCAAGCGCGGCGAGAAGACGATGAAGGAGCGCCTGGCCGGAGAGATCATGGACGCCAGCAACAACACCGGCGCCGCCGTGAAAAAGCGCGAGGATACCCACAAGATGGCCGAGTCCAACAAGGCCTTCGCGCACTTCCGGTATTGATTTTCCCAGAAGGATCTTGATTGCATGCCGAGAGAGTATTCCCTTGAAAAAACCCGAAATATCGGCATAATGGCCCACATTGATGCCGGCAAGACCACCACCACCGAGCGTATCCTGTTTTACACCGGCGTCAACTACAAGCTTGGCGAGGTCCATGAGGGCAACGCCACCATGGACTGGATGGAGCAGGAGCAGGAGAGGGGTATCACCATCACCAGCGCCGCCACCACCTGCCATTGGCGTGACCACCGGATCAACATCATCGACACCCCGGGCCATGTGGACTTCACCGTGGAGGTGGAGCGCTCCCTGCGCGTGCTGGACGGCAGCGTGACCGTGCTGTGTGCCAAGGGCGGCGTGGAACCTCAGACCGAGACCGTTTGGCGGCAGGCCGATAACTACAACGTCCCCCGTCTCATCTACGTCAACAAGATGGACATCACGGGCGCCGACTTCTACAACGTGGTGGATATGGTGAAGGAGCGGCTGAAATGCAATGCCGTGCCCATCCAGCTCCCCATCGGCCGTGAAGCCGACTTCCGGGGCATCATCGACCTGGTGGAGATGAAGGCGGATGTGTACTACGACGACCTGGGAAAGGACATGAAGGTGGAGGATATCCCCGCCGATATGCTGGACCAGGCCAAGGAGTACCGGGAGAAGCTCATTGACGCCGCCTCTATGTTTTCTGACGACATCGCCATGCTCTACCTGGAGGGCGAGGACGTTCCCGCCGACCTCATCCGTGAGGCGCTCCGGGCCGGCACCATCCAGGGAAAGCTGGTATGCGTCACCTGCGGTACCAGTTACCGCAACAAGGGCGTGCAGAAGCTGCTGGACGCCATCGTGGATTTCCTGCCGTCGCCCCTGGATGTGCCCCCGGTGAAGGGAGTGGATCCCCGGACCGACAAGGAGGTCATCCGGGAGAGCAGCGACGACGCGCCGTTTTCAGCCCTGGCCTTCAAGATCATGACCGACCCCTATGTGGGGAAGCTCACCTTTGCCCGTGTCTATTCCGGCACGGCCACCGCGGGCTCCACGGTCATGAATTCCACCAAGGGCAAGCGGGAGCGGCTGGCCCGTGTGCTGCTGATGCACGCCAACCATCGCCAGGACCTGGATACCATTTATTCCGGCGACATCGTGGCGCTGGTGGGACTGAAAAACACCACCACAGGCGACACGCTGTCCGACGACAAACATCAGATCGTGCTGGAGAGCATGGAATTCCCCGAGCCGGTCATTCGCGTGGCCATCGAGCCCAAGACCAAGGCCGGCGAGGAAAAGATGACCATCGCCCTGGCCAAGCTGGCCGAAGAGGACCCCACCTTCAAGGCGTATACCGACGAGGAGACGGGCCAGACCATCATCGCCGGCATGGGCGAGCTGCATCTGGAGATCATCGTGGACCGGCTGCTGCGCGAGTTCCGCGTGGAGGCCAACGTGGGCAAGCCCCAGGTCTCCTATAAGGAGACCATCACCCGCCCGGCGACGGTGGACGTGCGCTACGCCCGCCAGACCGGCGGCAAGGGCCAGTTCGCCCAGGTGAAGCTGATGATCGAACCCAACGAGTCCGGCAAGGGCTATGAGTTCATCAACGCCGTCACCGGCGGCGCCATCCCCAAGGAGTATATCCCCGCGGTGGACGCGGGCATCCAGGGGGCCATGATGGGCGGCTATGTGGCCGGCTATCCCATGGTGGACATCAAGGCCACTGTGCTGGACGGCCAGTTCCATGAGGTGGATTCCTCTGAGATGGCCTTTAAGATCTGCGGCAGCATGGCCTTCAAGGAGGCCTGCGCAAAGGCCGGCGCCACCCTGCTGGAGCCCATCATGAAGGTGGTCGTGACCACGCCCGAGGAATATATGGGCGACGTCATCGGCGACATCAGCTCCCGCCGGGGTCAGGTGCAGGGCCAGGAGTTCCGCAACGGCGCCGTCATCATCGAGTGCAACGTGCCCCTCTCCAGCATGTTCGGCTACGCCACGGACCTGCGCAGCAGGACCCAGGGCCGGGCCAACTACTCCATGGAGCCCAGCCACTATATCGAGCTGCCTGCCGCTTTGCAGGAAAAGCTCATCGGGACCCGGCGCAAAGTCTAGGAAAACTGTTGCAAAATATCCCGTTATACTGTATAATCAACGCGCGAGATAAGAATTAATAATTTTTTTCTACTATTTAGGAGGACAATGCAATGGCAAAGCAAATGTTCAACCGCACCAAGCCCCATGTGAACATCGGCACCATCGGCCACATCGACCACGGCAAGACCACCCTGACGGCGGCCATCACCAAGGTCCTGAACATGGCTGACCCCACCGCTGCCGAATATACCGCTTACGAT
Organism: uncultured Oscillospiraceae bacterium; assembly: GCA_947632005.1. GTDB lineage: Bacteria > Bacillota > Clostridia > Oscillospirales > Oscillospiraceae > CAJOIG01. Next base: position 7,092 of record CANRNU010000056.1, read on the forward strand.
CAGATCGACAAGGCCCCCGAAGAGAAGGCCCGCGGCATCACGATCAACACCGCGCACGTCGAGTATCAGACCGCTTCCCGCCACTATGCCCACGTGGACTGCCCGGGACACGCTGACTATATCAAGAACATGATCACCGGCGCTGCGCAGATGGACGGCGCCATCCTGGTCATCGCCGCCTCCGACGGCCCCATGGCCCAGACCCGTGAGCACCTGCTGCTGGCCCGCCAGGTGAACGTGCCCTACGTGCTGGTGTTCCTGAACAAGTGCGACCAGGTGGACGACCCCGAGCTGCTGGAGCTGGTGGAGATGGAAGTCCGCGAGCTGCTGGACCAGTACGACTTCCCCGGCGACGAGACCCCCATCATCAAGGGCTCCGCTCTGGAGTGCCTGGTGAGCGAGGAGAAGGATCCTCACGCCCCCGTGTATGACTGCATCTGGGAGCTGATGGACGCCGTCGACACCTGGATCAAGACCCCCGAGCGCGCTGCCGATAAGCCCTTCCTGATGCCCATCGAGGACGTGTTCACCATCTCCGGCCGCGGCACCGTCGTTACCGGCCGTGTGGAGCGTGGTCAGGTCAAGGTCGGCGACAAGGTGGAGATCGTCGGTATCCGTGAGACCCAGGAGACCGTCGTGACCGGCACCGAGATGTTCCACAAGACCCTGGAGTACGCCGAGGCCGGCGACAACGTGGGCTGCCTGCTGCGCGGCATCGACAAGAAGGCCGTCGTCCGCGGCCAGGTGCTGGCTGCTCCCAAGAGCATCCATCCCCACACCAAGTTCAAGGGCCAGGTCTACGTCCTGAGCAAGGACGAAGGCGGCCGTCACACCCCGTTCTTCAACAACTATCGTCCCCAGTTCTACTTCCGTACCACCGACGTGACCGGCGTCATCAACCTGCCCGAGGGCGTTGAGATGTGCATGCCCGGCGACAACGTGGACATGAACGTGGAACTGATCACCCCGATCGCCATCGAGGTGGGCCTGCGCTTCGCCATCCGTGAAGGCGGTCGTACCGTCGGCTCCGGCGTCGTCATCGAGGTCGAGGAGTAAACTTCAAACGAATATATGGACCTGTTGCAAATCAACTTTGCAACAGGTCCAGTCGTATTTGAAGGCCCCCTTGTGCAAAGGGGGCTGGCAGCGCGAAGCGCTGACGGAGGGATTGTTGTGTGGGCAGGAACGAACCCTCTGGACGCCGCTGAGCGGCGTCCGCCTCCCCTTGCACAGGGGAGGATGCTGTAGAAGTGGGCCTGTTCAAAACAGGCCCTTTTGTCATTTCAGCCCCACCATGAAGCCGTTCAGGTTCGTCGAGTGTATGTCGCCGCCGATGATCTGGTTTTTGTATACATACAGGTCGGCGATGACGGTCTGCTCCTTGTCCCGGTAATTCGTCACCGTGTAGGCGTACAGGGTACAGGTCCTGCCGCAGAACTTGCTCAGGTCGTAGCCCTGCTGGCGCTGCAGGTCGTTGTAGCTGTCATAGACGGCGGAAAAGCGCTCGGGGATGAGGATCTCCTGGGCCTGCTCCGTGGCGGGGTCCACCTCCCAGCCGCACTGGGCCAGAAAGGCAGTCCGCTTTTCCGTGGTGGAGGCCATGTCCCGGGACAGCAGCTTCACGCCTCCGGCGGCGGTGCCCACCAGCAGCAGCACGGCGATGAACGCCAGCACACACAGCACGATGAGGAATTTCCGTATCTTTGGTGTCATGAATCTTTTCATGGTACAATCTATTCTGCCGGGGGAGGGAGTATGAGTGGTTCTTGAACGCCTGGACAAAATTCTCTCCGGTTCCGGCTGGTATACCCGCTCCCAGGCCCGGGCCGTGATCGTGTCCGGTGCGGTCACGGTGGATGGGACGCCGGTGCGGCGGCCGGAGGCAAAGGTGAGCCGGGCCGCGGTCATCTGCGCGGAGGGCCGGAACATAGACGCAGCAGAATTCGTATACTATATGATGAACAAACCCGCCGGCACCATTTGCGCCGCTGAGGACGGGGCGTATCCGGCGGTCACCGGCCTGCTGCCGGCCCATCTGCAGGCCCGGGGACTGTTCCCGGTGGGGCGGCTGGACGCGGATGTGACGGGGCTGCTGCTCCTCACGGACGACGGGCAGTTTGCCCATCGGGTCACGTCTCCCCGGTCGGGGATACAAAAGGTCTATGAGATACAGGCCGACGGTCCGTTGACGCAGGAGCATGTCCGGCTCCTGGCGGAGGGGGTCGTCCTGGCCGGCGGGACGCGCTACCGGCCCGCAGTCCTGCGCATCGACAGCGGGGACCCCACCAGGGCGTCCGTGACGGTCACAGAGGGGAAATACCACGAGGTGAAGAACCTGATCGCCGCCTGCGAACGGCGGGTATTGACCATGTGCCGGACCGCGGTGGGGAGCCTTGTGCTGGACGAGCGGCTGGGCCCGGGAGAGATAAAATATGTTTTAAAAGATGAGATTGATTCCTGTCTTTTATGATTTTATCTAATATTTACCGTTGTTTTTGTGCATAGTGCAGATATTTTGCAGCAAAGCGGAAAAAAAGTTTCTATTTATTTGGGCACTTTCTATTGAAAAATGACAGCGAATGCTTTACAATATACGCATGTATATACTGGGGGTAAGAGATTATGTCGAGCCGAATTTTCCAAAGCGTGATCCTGCAGATGAAAGACGCCAGCAAGCGCTGCTTTGGCGTCGTGGACGAGCAGGGGAATGTGATCGCGTCCAGCGATCTTTCTCTGATGGGATTTTCCATCGGGGAGATCCACCTGGCTGCCCAGGAAGCAGGAACGGATCTATTCGTGGCGGCGGGCAGGACCTGCCGCGTCATCGGCGCCGGGGGCAGAGGGACTTATATCGCCTTCGTGGACGGCCAGGATGAGACGGCGAGAAGCATCTGCATTCTGATCTCCGTGGCCCTGGCGGAAGCAAAGAGCAGCTATGACGACAAGCACGACACCACGACCTTTGTCAAGAA
>CANRNU010000057.1 GCA_947632005.1 uncultured Oscillospiraceae bacterium
ACCTTGATCCTTGCGTCTGCTGCCATATTTTCGGCACCTCCTTGTTAAATTGCCTCCCTATTCCGGCCATAACGGGTCGCCCCGTCCGGACGGCAGGTAAAAGTTATGCTACCACATCCCGGGAGAAATTGCAACCATATTTTCACTTTTCTTTGTGTATTTTTTTATACCTATATAATTACTCCGCGCCGGCGCTTTTTCCGCCGTTGCTTTTATGGGCCGTCTATGATATGCTCATTGGCGAACAGAGTAGGGACGGCCGCGTCACGCCGCCGAAAGGCGGCGTCCAGTGCCGGGGGGACGGGAAGTTGTCCCCCGGACGAAACGGCGGCATCCGAACGGCGGAAAATCTTTCTTCCTTCCGCTCTGCCCGGATGTCAATGCCTGCGGTGGCCGCCCCGCATTCCGCTGGAGGTAACTGAATATGAAAAAACTATCCCTGCGCAGCATCTGCCACCTGGCCATCCTGGTGGCGCTGGAAGTGGTCCTGAACCGTTTCCTGTCCATCCAGACCCCCTTCCTCAAGATCGGTCTGTCCTTCGTCCCTGTGGTCATGGGCGGCATGCTCTACGGTCCCGCGGGCGGCGCCATCGTAGGCGGGCTGGGAGATATGATCGGGGCGCTGCTGTTCCCCTTTGGGCCCTATCACCCGGGCTTCAGCGTCTGCGGCGCGATCATGGGCGCGGCTTACGGGTGGTCCATGCAAGTGACCTCGTCCCGGTTCGACAACCGGGAACGCCTGCGTCTGTGGCCCAACGTGATCGTACCCGTCGTCTTCAACTGCGCGGTGATAGGACTGGTGCTGAACACTTTATGGGTGTCTCAGATATACGGCAGCAGGACCTATTGGGGCTGGTTCATCTACCGGGTGCCCGACGAGATCGGCATGAGCGTCGTCAAGATCGCCGTCATACCGCTGCTGGCGCCTTTGGCCCGGCGGCTCGTCCGGCTGGGCATCGTGAATAACGGGAAGTAAAGGGGTTTTTTCTCCATGCGCATCATGGCCATCGACTACGGTGACGCCCGGACCGGCATCGCCGTATCAGACCCGCTGGGACTGCTGGCGGGAGAGACCTTCGTCATCAAACAATGGGACCCGGCTGCTCTGGCGGACGCCATCGCCGCGGAGGCCGAGACCCGGGAGGTCGCCACGCTGGTGCTGGGCCTGCCCAAAAACATGGACGGCACCGAGGGGCCCCGGGCGGAAAAATCCCGGGCCCTCAAGACCCTGCTGGAGCAGCGGGGCATGACCGTGGTCCTGTGGGATGAGCGGCGCACCACCGTGGATGCGCACCGCATCCTCCGCGATAACGGCAAGAAGGAGAAAAAGCACCGGGCCACAGTGGATGCCGTGGCCGCGGCGCTCATCTTAGAGGGCTATCTGGGCTCTCTCCGTCCGTAATCAGAGAACGCGCTTTTCAGACCAAATCAGACCTCCCCGCTCTGACGAGCGGGGAGGTCTGCTGTCTGTTCTATTGCCAGTCGTCCCACTCCGGGCCGGGCGGCGGGGCCTCCTTGACCCATTCCGGCTCTGCCGGCGCCTCCGCGGCAGCGCGCCGGCGCTGTCTCACCATCACCCAAAGCACGACCAGCAGCGCCGCCAGCACCGCCAACAGCGCGACTATTATCAGCCAGAGCCACAGCGGCATCACCGGCACCAGCGGAAGTCCCTCCGCCACGGGCATATCCCCGCAGTACCATGTGACCATACCCACCGCATCTTCGTCCGCGGCGCCGTCTGTCAGAGCCGTGACGCGCGCCGTCAGCTGGGCCGCCTGCTCCCGGGGCAGCACGATGGTGACCGGCTCCCGGGCCGTCGGGACCGCGGACAGCTCCTTCCCGTCCACCGGGACGGAAAAAGTCTCCCCTCCGTCATACAGGGTCACCCGCACAAAGCTGGACAGCGCCCAGGTGAGAAATTTCCGCCCCTCTGCCAGGGCAGGATTGGGGCTGATCAGGTAGCCGTTCCCGTTTGTGGCCGGGACCCCCGCCGCCACGCACAGCACCCGCAGGCCGTCCTGCTCCCCGGCGGAGACAAAGCTGGCTCCCAGGGAGGTGATGCCGGTCTTGACGCCCTGGGCCGCCGGTTCATACAGCTCACTGTCCGGATCCAGCAGGAGGTTGGAGGTGCTCACCGTCACCTCTCCCCGGACGTTGCTGTCGAACGTATATGAGCTCGTCCCGGCGATCTTCGCCAGTTCCGGCTCTCTCATGAACGCCTCGGCGATACGGGCCAGATCCCAGGCGGTGGAATACTGCTCCTTCCCGGCCAGGCCGTGGGGATTGACAAAACAGGTATCCGTACACCCCAGCTCCGCCGCCCGCTGGTTCATCAGCTGGGCAAATCCGCTCTCCCCGCCGCTGATATAGTCGGCGATCACCGCCGCCGCATCGTTGCCGGAGGGCAGGAGCAGACAGTACAGGAGCTCCCGCATGGACAGCTTCTCCCCGGCCTCCAGTCCCGCCAGGGAGCTGTTGCTGCCGGAGAGCTGATCCAGCACCTCCTGCCGCACCGTGACCGTCGTCCTGTCCAGATTCTTCACAGACTCCACCGCGCACAGCGCCGTCATCATCTTCGTGGTGGACGCCGGGTATACCCGCTCCGACGCGTTTTTCTCATACAGGGGCAGGCCGGAATCCCGGTCGATGACCAGCACGTTTTGTGCGGACGTGTCCCCCTCCGGCTGCGCATAAAAAATGTTCACCCACGCCGTCCCGTCCTCTCCGGCGGACCCGGACCCCCGGCATCCCCCCAGGAAAAGACTCAGCGCAAGAAACAGAAGGATCGTTTTCAGATGAGCTTGAGCATTTCTCATATCACTGCGTATACTTCGCCAGAAATTCCTCCAGACACAGGTCCTGTTCCATCATATATTTTGCCGCCTCATGCCCCACATACCGCAGGTGCCAGGGCTCATATTCAATGCCGGTGATGTCCGTCTTCCCATCCGGGTAGCGGACCACAAAGCCATAATCGGCGCAGTTTTGTTCCAGCCACAGCATCAGGCCCGAACCGCCGATCTCCGGCTCCATGGGCTGGTCCTGGCTCTCCAGCAGGTCCACGCACAGGCCGGACTGATGCTCGCTGCAGCCGGGATACTGGACCTCCAGCAAGGTGGCCGCGTCCGCCTCCTCCCGGGTCATGCCCTGGGCCTCATACCGGTCGATGTGCTCCCAATAGATGCTGTACTGGGTGCTGTAGTCCCGATAACCGGAACAGACATACACCGTGAAGCCAGCCTGCTTCGCGTCCCCGATCAGCAGATTCAGGTCATGGGCCACCCGGCTGTCCACCGACTCGTTGTCACCGATATAGGTCAGCGCCGGGGGCTCGAACTGCTCGCCCAGAGGGTGGCTGATGTCCACCAGCCGCAGCTCCCAGCTGCTGACATCCACCGCCGGCAGGCCCGGGACAGGCGTGGGGCTCGCCGGGGGAATGGCCGTGCTCACCGGCACGGGCGTCTCCACCGCCGCGGCGATCTCTTCCTTCTGGCCCGCCAGCCGTATCACCAGCGCCAGCGCCGCCACGATGCCCGCCAGCGCCCCCAGCAGCGTCAAAAGCCGGGAGCCCGCCGTGGAATGGCGGCGCCGTTTCCGGCGCCTTGTTCTTGTGGCCGGCGCACTCACGCCGTCTCCTCCCTTCCGGCTGCCGCTGCCGCGGCGCCGTCTGCCGGGTCCTCCGCCGATGCCGGTGTGCGCAGCTCTTCCAACTTCAGATCCACATCCAGGTCCAACTCCCCGTAAAGCCCCAGAAACTGCTCCAGACACAGATCGTGCTCCATGATGTACGCCGCCGCCTGCACCCCCACATACCGCAGGTGCCAGGGCTCATACTCCACGCCGGTGATATCCGTCTTCCCGTCGGGATAGCGGATCACAAAGCCGTACTCCGCGCAGTGGTCCTCCAGCCAGGCCATCAGTCCCGTGCCGCCGATCTCCGGCAGCATGGGCTGGCCGTTATATTGCAGCACGTCCACCGCCAGGCCCGACTGGTGCTCGCTGCAGCCGGGATAGTTCACCGACAGATGGGCCTTGGCGTGCGCCGCCTCCTCGCTCATGCCCTGGGCCAGGTATATATTGACATGATTGTCGAAATAGATGATGTGCTGGGTGGCATAGTCCCGGTAGCCGGAACAAACGTACACGGTATATCCCGCCGCTCTGGCGTCCGCAATGAGGTTTTTCAGCGCCGGGGCCACCCGGCCGTCCACCTGCTCCCGGCCGTCCACCCGGGTCAGCCGCTCCGGCACAAAATCCTTGCCAAGGGGATACTCATCCCGCACCAGCCGCAGCCGCCAGTCCTCCGATGGGTCCAGCAGCTGGGGCAGGCCGAGCGGGTCACCCTCCGGCGCCGCCGTGGGCGCGGGCGTGCTCGTGGGTGCGGGCGTGCTCGTGGGTTCCGGGGTCTCCGTAGGGGCAGGGGTCTCCGTGGCAGTAAACAAGGTGAACGATCCGGGCCCCCGGAACGCCGGGTGCCATAAGGTCAGCGCCACCGCGATCAGGCCCAGGATGGCCCAGATGTGCTTCCGCGCAGCCGCGAGGTATTTTTTCAGTCCCGTCTTCTGTTCCTTCACAGCCCTCGACCTCTTTCGTTGTTTTGCTTCCGTCATTGTATCACCCGCCGGGCTGTCCCGTCAACGAGTTAAGAAAACCTTAATGTATAAGAAAACCGCCGGAACACATCGGTGTCCCGGCGGTGCATTCTTTTCTCACTCCGCGGCGTTGAGCTTCTTCGCCATGGCGGATTTCTTGTGAGCCGCGTTGTTCTTATGGATAAGGCCCTTGGCAGCCGCCTTGTCAACGGACTTCACGGCAGCTTTATAGGTTTCCGCAGCCGCTTTTCCGTCACCGGCCGCAACAGCCGCGTCGAACTTCTTCAGCTCCGTCTTCAGAGCGGATTTGGCCGCCTTGTTCTTGGCATTGGCCGCCTTCTGGAGCGCATCCCGCTTGGCCGAGGACTTGATGTTCGGCATATACTCGCACCTCCCTAATAAAGTCTGAACATGATGTCCGCAGATGGTGATTATATCAAGAGTTTTCGGGAAATGCAAGTATTTTTTTCATTTTTTGGCTAGAATAAAAGCAAAACCCGAGGGAGGGATGAAAATGGTGGGCTGCCGCACCGACCTGGCCGCGGAGGAACTGCCCCAAAACGGCGGGGAGCTGAGCGGCGTCATGAGCCGTCAATATGACCGGGACGGCTTTTCCGTCACAGACGTGGAGGTGCTGAATGAGACCGGCTCTAAAGCATTATGTAAACCAATCGGCCGCTATCTGACGGTGGACCTGGACAGCTTCTTCCGGCGGGAGGAGGACTCCTTTCCCAAGGCGGTGGCGCTTCTGGCCTCCTGCATGGGGCAGCTCCTGCCCCTGGGACCGGAGGACAGCGTGCTGGTGGCGGGGCTGGGAAATTCTTCCATAACCCCGGATGCGGTGGGACCGGAGGCGGCCGCCGTCACCCTGGCCACCCGGCACCTGAAGGCCCAGATGCCGGAGGATTTCGCCATGTTCCGGCCGGTGAGCGTGTGTCAGACCGGGGTGCTGGGCACCACGGGCATGGAGAGCGCGGAGCTTCTGAAGGCCATCGCCGGGGCCGTGTCCCCTGCCGCCATTGTGGTGGTGGACGCGCTGGCCGCCCGGTCCTCGGAAAAGCTCTGTCGGACCGTCCAGCTCACCGATACGGGCATCATCCCCGGTTCCGGGGTGGGAAACGACCGGGCGGAGCTGTCCCCCCAGAATCTGGGGGTCCCGGTGCTGGCCATCGGCGTGCCCACCGTGGTGGACGCGGGCGGGGGCCTCATCGTCACCCCCCGGGACATCGACAAATATGTAAAGGACGCCGGCAAATTGATCGCCTACGCCCTCAACATGGACCTGCACCGGGGCCTGTCCGTCTCCGATATCGATATGTTCGTGGGATAGTGCGCGTCAGAGCGTCTTACGCATGACCAGCATCCGGCCCCGGCGCTCCACGGGGGCAAAGCCCGCGTTCTCATAGAGATGCTGCGGTCCGGTGAAGTCCAGGGGTTCATATCGCTCCCGGGCCACCGGATAGCCCTCCACAGCGTCATATCCCACCGCCTGGGCGTCACGGCACACCCGGTCCAGCAGGGCAGCGGCGACGCCCCGGCCCCGGTACGCAGGGGCGATCTCAAAGCACACCACGGACTTGATGCGCCCGGGCTCCGGCGGCAGGTCGTTCTCCCCGGGGATGTCGTCCAGGTCGAATTCCCCCACCCGGGCATAGCTGGACCGGTCGTTGGCGTTGCACCAGCCGATGGACAGCGCCCCGTCGTAGGCCAGATATCCCCGGATCAGCCCTTTGGCCACCATGCCCACCGCCGTCTCCCGCATGGCGGCGTTCAGCGCCACCGGGCCGCCGCCCAGGCTCTCGGCCCGGTCAAAGAACTTCTCCTGTATCTCCCGGGCCGTCATGTTGAAACCGGCGCAGTAGCAGGGGTAGTACGGCGAGCCGTCCGTAAAGGCCCGGTCGTCAAAGAAGTCGAAATAGTCCTCCGCCAGCGCGGGGGTCAGCGGTTCGATGTGAAGCTCCATATGTCCGCCCCCTCCGACCGCATTATACCGGATCCTTCCGCTTTCTGCAATCGTTTCACGTGAAACATTCCCCGGGGTCCCCAAAAGGCACGCTTGCCTTTTGGGGAGAGGAGGAGCCGCGTTGTTATCGAACCTGGCGTTTTCGCGCCAGGGAGAGACCAACAACGCGAGCGACAAGTTCTCCGTAAACATTCCTCGGAGTCCCCAAAAGGCACGCCTGTCTTTTGGGGAGAGGAGGAGCCGCGCTGTTATCGAACCCTGGCGTTTTCGCGCCAGGGAGAGACCAACAACGCGAGCGACGACGAGTTTCACGTGAAACATTGTTGTAATGCGCGGTGATTTCTGCTATAATTGCGGGGCACGCGAAAGGAGGCTGTCTATGGGCAGAGTCGTATGCTTCGCAAACCAAAAAGGAGGCGTGGGCAAGACCACGACCTGCGTCAACCTCTGTGCAGCCGTGAAGGACAAGCGCCGGAAGATCCTGTTGATCGACGCAGACCCCCAGGGGAACGCCACCACCGGCATGGGAGTCAACAAGCATGCCGGCAGGACCCTGTACGACGTGCTCATTCGGGGCGTTCCCGCCAAAGAGACCATTCTACAGACGAGATACGGCGACGTCATTCCCGCCAATCTGGACCTGTCCGGCGCCGCGGTGGAGTTGGTAGACGCTCCGGAACGGGAGATGGTCCTCAAAAAGGCCCTGGAGCCTGTGAAAGATGAGTACGACTACATATTTATCGACTGTCCTCCCTCTCTGGGACTGCTGACCCTGAACGCACTGGCGGCGGCGGACACGGTGCTCATCCCCATGCAGTGCGAGTTTTACGCCATGGAGGGCCTCACGGACCTGATGACCTCCATGCGCCTGACCAAGACCCGGTTCAACCCCGCGTTGAAGATCGAGGGCATCGTCCTGACCATGTACGACAAGCGCCTGTCCTTTTCCGGACAGGTGGCACAGGAGATCGACCGGCATTTCGGCAAGGCTGTCTACCGGACCGTGATCCCCCGGAACGTGCGCATCGCCGAGGCGCCCAGCCACGGCAAGCCTGTCAGTGCTTACAGCCGCCTGTCCCGGGGTGCGGACGCCTATGACCGGCTGGCCATCGAATTTTTCAAACACAACCACACCGTTGACGTCTGACAGGAGGTCAAAAATGGCAAAAAAGAAGAATTACGGCCTGGGAACCGGCCTGGACGCCCTGTTCGGAGAGGAACCCCCCGTCAGTGCGCCGGAGACCCTGCCCATCAGCAAAGTGGAGCCCCGCTCCGGCCAGCCAAGGACGTCCTTTGACGAACCGGCCCTGCAGGAGCTGGCGGACTCCATCGCCCAGCACGGGCTCTTGCAGCCCATCACCGTCCGAAAGCTGGACGGGGGATATTATCAGATCATCGCCGGGGAACGGCGCTGGCGGGCCGCTCGGCTGGCGGGCCTGACCGAAGTGCCGGTGCGGATCATCGAGGCGGACGACCGGAAGGCTCAGGAGCTGGCCCTGGTGGAAAATCTCCAGCGGGAGGACCTGAATCCCCTGGAGGAAGCCAAGGGCTATCAGGCCCTGATGGCGGAGTTTGGGCTGACCCAGGAGGCGGTGAGCCAAAGCGTGGGGAAAAGCCGTCCCGCCGTGGCCAACGCCCTGCGGCTGCTGAGTTTACAGGCCCCCATCGCGGAAATGCTGGAAAAAGGCCAGCTCACCACCGGCCACGCCCGGGCGCTGCTGCCCATCGAGGATACGGCGCTCCAGCTGGAGGCAGCCAAGCAGGTGGTGGAAAAGGGACTGTCCGTCCGGCAGACCGAGGCCCTGGCGGCCAATCTGCTGCGGACGCCAAAGGAAAAGGCAAAAAAAGACGCGTCGGCAGTGGATTATGCCGCCCAGGTGAGTTCAGAGCTTGGCCAGGCCCTGGGGCGGAAGGTACATATCGTGGATGGCCGGAAAAAAGGGCGCATTGAGCTGGAATACTACGGCGCGGACGACCGAGAGGCCCTTTTGCAGGCCCTGTTCGGACTGAAAAAATAAAGAAAGCGGGAGAAACGTCATGCTGGACATTCGATTCGTGCGGGAGAATCCCGACATCGTAAAAGAAAACATCAAGAAGAAATTTCAGGACCAGAAGCTGCCCCTGGTGGACGAGATCCTGGACCTGGACGTAAAGCTCCGGGCCGCCAAGACCGAGGCCAACGACCTGCGGGCCAACCGGAATGCCCTGTCCAAGCAGATCGGCATGCTCATGGGCCAGGCCAAAAAGGACCCCTCCAAGAAGGAGGAGGCAGAAGCGGTCAAGGCCCAGGTGGCCGCCCAGGCCGCCCGGCTGGCCGAGCTGGAAAAGCAGGAGCCGGAACTGGAGAAGGCCCTCACGGAAAAGCTCATGGTCATCCCCAACATCATTGACCCCTCCGTGCCCATCGGTCCGGACGACAGCTGCAATGTGGAGGTGGCCCGGTTCGGCGAGCCGGTGACGCCGGACTTTGAGGTGCCCTATCACACCGATATCATGGAGCGTTTCAACGGCATCGACCTGGACGCCGCCCGCCGAGTGGCCGGCAACGGCTTCTATTACCTGAAGGGCGACATCGCCCGGCTCCACTCCGCCGTGCTGGCCTATGCCCGGGACTTTATGATCGATAAGGGCTTCGTCTACCACATCCCGCCCTTCATGATCCGCAGCGCGGTGGTCACCGGCGTCATGTCCTTCGCGGAGATGGACGCCATGATGTACAAGATCGAGGGAGAGGACCTGTATCTGATCGGCACCAGCGAGCACTCCATGATCGGCTCCTTCATCGACCAGATCCTCGACGAAAAGGAGCTGCCCATCACCTACACCAGCTACTCCCCCTGCTTCCGGAAGGAAAAGGGCGCCCACGGCATCGAGGAGCGGGGCGTTTACCGCATCCATCAGTTTGAAAAGCAGGAAATGATCGTGGTCTGCCGGCCCGAGGAGAGTATGGCGTGGTATGAGAAGATGTGGCGCTACTCTGTGGAGCTGTTCCGGTCTCTGGATATCCCCGTCCGGCAGCTGGAGTGCTGCTCCGGCGACCTGGCGGACCTGAAGGTGAAGAGCTGCGACATCGAGGCCTGGAGCCCCCGGCAGCAGAAATACTTCGAGGTCTGCTCCTGCTCCAATCTGGGGGACGCCCAGGCCCGCCGCCTGCGCATCCGGGTCCGGGGCGCCGACGGGAAGCTCTATCTGGCCCACACCCTCAACAACACCGTGGTGGCGCCCCCGAGAATGCTCATCGCCTTCCTGGAAAACCACCTGCAGGCCGACGGCTCCGTCACCATCCCCGCCGCACTCCAGCCCTATATGGGCGGCAAGGCTGTCCTGACCCCCTGTAAGTAACTGCGGACATAGTCAGGACCACCCGCATAGCGGGTGGCCTGCACAAGCCCTGTAAGGGCATAATGTTGGCGGCGCCTAAAGGCGC
>CANRNU010000058.1 GCA_947632005.1 uncultured Oscillospiraceae bacterium
TCCTCGGTGTCCTCAGCGGGCTCTTCGGCCTCCTCGGCGGGCTCCTCGGTATCCTCGGCAGCGGGGAGCGTATAATAGGCGTAATGGATCACGTCCAGCTCATCGGCGTGCTCGGCGTAGTAGTCGTCCAGCTCGGCGTCGCTGTACTCATAGCTGTCAAACTGGCTGTCGGAAAACGCGGAGGCCACATAGCTGCGGTACATCTCCTGCTTCACCAGCTCCAGGTCCACGCCCTTTCCGAAGTTCAGATTCAGATACTGCTGGAGGTTGGTGTATCCCAGGCCCTCCCAGCTGGTCTCCAGGGAGGCGATCTGCTCGTCAAAGGTGGCCTGCTGTTCCTCGGACAGGGTGAAGCCCGCTTCCTCGGCCTGGTCGTTCAGCATCTGGACCTGGGTCATGTTCTGCACGGCGCTGTCCAGGAAATAATCCCGCCAGGACGTGCCCTCGGCGTACTCCTGGTCGTCCAGGCTCTCATCCGGGTTGAAGAAGTAGGAGATATAGTTGCCGTAGCTGTTGTAAAAGTTCATGTAGCTGGTGGAGTAGTAGTAATTCAGCTGGGCCGCGCTGTACTCCTGTCCGTCGATGGTGACGGCGGTGGTGTGGCGGATCATGAAGGCGGAATTGTAAAACAGCACGAAGATCACAAAAAGCACCACCGCTACGCCGACGACGGCATAGGTGATGTTGGACCGGCGCTGCTTGGCTGCTTCCTTGGCCTTGGCGGCGGACCGCTTGTCCGTCCCCGCCTCGATCTGCTGTTTGCGGAGAAGTCTGTCTTTGGATGCACTCATGTGTTGACACCTCTTGCGCTTTCTTTAGAAATAAATCTATGATATTATAGTACAAGCCGTCCCCGCTTTCAAGTTTTTTTGCGCGGCGGCGGGAATGTTTGGAGCCGTTAAAAGCATTATGTCAACTCTGTTGCAAAATGGGACGGGTTCCTGTATACTACAGACAAAAGGGAGGAGAGATCTATGCCCATGACCGATAACGACAAAAACCTGCGCCTGGCGGTGCTCATCGACGCGGACAACGCCCCCAGGGACTGTCTGCAGGGCATCATGGAGGAGGTGGCCATTTACGGCACCCCCAACCTGAAAAAGGCCTACGGGGACTGGTCCACCCGGAATCTGTCCGGCTGGAAGCAGACGCTTCTGGACAATTCCGTCACCCCGGTGCAGCAGTTTGCCTATACCAAGGGGAAGAATTCCACGGACTCGGCGATGATCATCGACGCGATGGACATCCTCTACTCCGGCAATGTGGACGGCTTCGTGCTGGTCAGCTCCGACAGTGATTTCACGGGCCTGGCCCGGCGGCTGCGGGAGGCGGGCCAGTTCGTCATCGGCATCGGCGAGCAGAAGACCCCCAGCCCCCTGATCGCCGCCTGCAACAAGTTCATCTACATCGAGGTCATCCGGGAGAAGTCCGCCAAGGTGGCGGCAAAGGCCAGCCAGCCGGCCAAGCGGAAGAAGGCGGAGCCGGCCAAGAAGACGGAACCGGCCAAGAAGGCCGGCCCGGTCAAAAAGGCGGAGCCGGAGACCCAGGAGCCCCCAGCCCGGTCCGGCGCGTCGGAGCCGCGTCAGATCCCGGACAGCATCGTCTGGCTGATCGCCGACTCGATCCTGGACCTTTCCGGCGCGGGGGACGACGACTATGTGTCCCTGGGCGCGGTGGGACAGCTCATCCAGAAAAAACGTCCGGATTTCGACAGCCGCAACTATGGGTATTCCAAGCTCTCCGGCATGGTGAAGGCCATCGACCGGTTCGAGGTGGAGGAGCGGCAGGACAAGTCCGATCCCCGCAGCAAGATCGTCTATATCCGGGATCTGGAGATGTAAAATTACACAGTGTGTGCCCCAGGCCCGGTGCCTGGGGCATTTGCTGCGACCGGATAACTTATTTTGTGTCCTTTTGACAACTTGTAGGCTTTTCGTGCAATTTGTTCCAACGGAAGTGGAAAAATTCGGTACTTATCATGACAAACAACCGGACCCTTGGGGATTGTAATTTGATGAAACTTAGTATAAAATAAACAACAAGATAGCGTTATTTCCTGTCCTCTCCAGAAAGGAAGCCCCATGAACCGCTGCAAAGCCATGCCCCGGGGTCTGGTTTTCGCCCTGGGTGCACCCGTGAACGCGCATATGGCACCGGAGACCGGTCTGGTCACTGGTAAGGGGGAGGTTGCGCTTGAACAGGCTTTCACGGAGGAATAACTAGAAGGAAAAACTGCGTCCCGTTCTTCGGAACGGGGCGCATCGCTGACCATGAGAGAGAAACGGAAGATCATCCAATATGCTGTCCTGATCGCCCTGACAGGCGCGGTGCTTCTGGCCGGCGCCCGCTCGTCCAGGGTAAGGGATACGGAAACAGCGGCACCGCCGCCCTTGGAGACGTCGGAGCCCACCCCAACGCCCCTGGCGCTGTCGGACCGGACCGATCACCCGGCTCTGATGGCCAGGGCGGACGACGGCTCCTTCTACCCGGAGAGGGCGCTGACGTACGGGGAAGTGGCCATGGCCCTGGCGGCCCTGACAGATGGACTGCCGACGCCCGCCGCGGCGATGTGGCTGCGTGACCAGGGAGAGGAGAGCATTTACCGGAGCGCGTCGAGTCTGACAGAGGCGGAGATCATCCTTCTGGAGGACGGGGAGGCGTTCCGGCCGGAGAAGGCGGTGAGCCGGGAGGAGCTGGCCGGGGTCCTGGACCGGCTGGGCCTGCGGATGGCCGGAGAGGAACAGGTGCTGGTCCGGGCCATCGCCTCGGCCGTGGCCGAGGGGTCCCTGCTGGAGGGCACGGACAGGAAGGTCAGCGCCGAACAGTCCATTTCCCGCTGGGAGGGCGCTGTGATCCTGGAGCGGCTGGCCGGGCGGGAGCCCGACGCAGAGGCTCTGTTCGACGCCGGTCTGAAGCCGGTGGATGTGAGCCGGGAGGACTGGACGTGGCCCTTCATGGCGGACGCCGCCCTGGAGGGAGAGATCCCGACCCACAAGCCAGGTCTCTTCCGCATGTACGGCTGGCTGTATAAGGCCGGCAGGGACGGAGCGATCGTGACGGATACGACCGACGGCGTTTGGACCTTCGGCCCGGACGGTCGCTATACCACAGGGAATGCAGCTCTGGACAAGAAGCTCGTCAAAGCTCTGGCGGCCAGCGGGGCAAATGAGCTTGCCGGTCAGGAGGCCCTGGCGGCGGCGTACCTTTACGTCAAGGAGAACTTTGAGTATAAGGTAACGCCGCTGGATGAGACACCGGAGGAGGTGGGAAGTACAGGCTGGGAATTTACGCGGGCAGCCCGGTTTTTCCGGTATAAGGGCGGGACGTGCTATGGCTATGCCGCGACCTTTGGCCTGATGGCCCGAGCGCTGGGGGAGAACGCCCAGATCGTGGCAGCGCAGGTCAATCAGTATTACGGCGACCACGCCTTCGTGGTCATCCCGGAGGACGGGGTGGACTGGATCTATGACGTGGAATTGGAGGACGCCCGTCCGGAGCGGCATCAGGACCTGGGGCTGTTCCATATTCAGAATTTCGACATCTATAACTATTGGTACACGCCGGATTGGTGAGGAAAATGACTGAGGTATTCGTTTTAAAAAATGAGATCACTCCCCCCGGGGAAGAGGGAGCGCATTACCTGCCCCGGTGGCGGCGCAGACGGATGGAGCGGCTGCGTTACGCCCCGGCCAGAGAGGCCAGCCTGGGGGCAGGACTTCTGTGGCGGTATGTGATGGAACGGCATGGAGTGCATCCGGAGGAGCCGGTGCGCTTTCTGCAGGCGGGAAAGCCTGTGTTTGCTGAGCGGGAAGATCTGCATTTCAGCCTCTCCCACTCGGGACCCTACGCGATGTGTGCCATCAGTGACCGCCAGATCGGAGCGGACGTGCAGCAGATCAAGCCCGTCCATATGTCGGTGGCGCGCCGGTTCCACTTCCGGGAACGGGACTGGCTGGCAGAACAGCCCCACGACGAACAGAACCACGCATTCTTTCGGATATGGGCCCGCAAGGAGGCCTGGGTCAAGGCAGTAAGCAAGGATCAGCTCCTCAGCTTGGATGAGGAAGACGTGATCCACGGGGCAGAAGGTTGGCAGTTCGGAGAGTTTTGGCTGGATGACGAGTATCTGGCGGCAGTGTGTGCCCGCCAGGGGGAGGATATCCAGCCGCCAGTGGTCCTGAAGAAGGAGGACCTCCTGGAAGCCTTTCAAAAGGCAGCAGCGGAAGAGAATGTTATGTAAACTTAAAGATGCAAATCTATGAGGGTGCGCCCCAGGCGCGCCCTCATTTTATTTCTTCTGGAACGAAGGTCATGTCCCGGAAGGTATAGATGCTGTCCGCCAGTGTCCGCGCCACATAAGGGTTGTGGGTGGTGACCAGCAGGGTCTTGCCGGCGGTATGCTTTTTCAGCAGGTCCAGGATATCGGTCCGGAGGGCCGCGTCCAGTTCCTTGAGAGGCTCATCCAGCAGGATGAGGTCGCCCTCATAGGCCAAGGCCCGGGCCAGGTTCACCCGCTGGGCCATGCCGCCGGACAGCTCCCGGGGCAGCGCGTCCGCCGCACCGGCCAGACCCACCGCGTCCAGCCATCCCAGGGCCGCCCCGGGGGAGGCCGCGCCCGACGCCAGCACCGCGCTCACATTCTCTTCCGCCGTGAGCCAGGGCAGGAGCCGGGGCTCCTGAAAGGCGCAGGCCGGGCGGCGGGCATGGGAGACGAGGCTGCCGCCGGTGGGGCGCAGGAGCCCGGAGGCCAGCCGCAGCAGGGAGGTCTTCCCGCAGCCGGAGGGGCCCATCAGGGCGATGTGCTTGCCAGGGGAAGCGTGCAGGGTGACGCCGGCCAGTACGTCCTTTCCTCCATAGGAGAGAGATACGTTCTCGAATCGGATCATGTCTCCACCCCCATGATCCGCCGGCTGCGGCCCAGCTGGTCGATGGCCGCGTCCAACAGGTTCTCGATGAGCAGGGAGCAGAGCACCACCACCGCTGTCCAGGCGAACAGGTCCGCCGTGTTCAGGTAGAGCTTTGCCTCGAAAAGTTCCCGGCCGATGGAACGGGCCGGGACCGTGAGCACCTCCGCCGCCACGCCGGATTTCCACGCCAGACCCAGGCAGGCCCGGCAGGCGGAGAGGAAGTAGGGGGCCACTGTGGGAATATAGATGAGCTTCGCCGTCCGCCAACGGGAAAAGCCATAGAGCCGGGCCAGCTCCAAATACCGGTCATCTGCCGACCGGAGGCCCGTGTCGATGTTGGACCAGACCACCGGCAGCACCATCAAAAACACGATGACGCAGGGCAGCACAGACCGGCCCACCCAGATGAGCACCAGCAGGATGAAGCTGGCCACCGGCGTGGCCCGGATGACGGCCAGCAGAGGGGCGAGCAGCGTGTCCAGCAGTCTGGACCGGACCGTGCCCGCCGCCAGGAGCACCCCCACGGCGACGCCCAGCACCGCCCCGCAGACGATGCGGAGCAGGCTGACGCCGGTGATGCGCCAGAAAGCGCCTGTTCCGGCCAGCGTCCAAAGCCGCCGGGCAACGACCAGCGGACCGGGCAGCAGAAGCTCCCGGTCCACGATCCTGGCCAGCAGGGCCCAAAGCCCCAGCCAGAAGGCCAGAGCCAGTATCCGCTTTCCCGGCAGTCTCCAGCCTCTCATATTCAATCAGCCCTCGTAGTAGAAGTCCTCGCCGGGCATGTCTCCGCCGATGGATTCGGGGGCGATGCCATAGAGGATCTGTAAAAACTCGTCCATGCTCTCCCGCATCTCCGCGCCGGTGATGAAGCACAGATTGCACCGACCGATGGCGGCCTGGGCCACGGCGGCGTCGGCGAACACGCCGGTCTGTTCGATGAGCCCGGCGGCGGCCTCATGCTCCTCCTGGGCATAGGCGATGGACGCGCCGTATTCCTCCAGGAAGGCGTCCACTGCCTCCGGATACGCCTGGACGAACTCGGTCCGGGCCACCACGCAGCCCTGGACCAGGCTGTCCTCGGGGTAGACCTCTTCCCACTGGGCGGTCAGGTCCAGCGCGGGAACAAGGGCCCCGTTGGCGGCGCAGGCGATGGTCACCATGGGTTCCGGCAGCACGGCGGCGTCCACCTCTCCGGCGGCCAGGGCGGTACGCAGGTCCGCGGGCTGGGCATAGGTGTTGTCGATGGTCACGTCCACCTCTGCCGCGTCGCACAGCGCCTGAAACAGGAACGTGGGGTTCTGGGCGGGGACATAGACGGTCATGCCGTCCAGGTCGGCCATGCTCTTTACGGTGAGGGCGTCTTCGTTCACCACCAGGTACAGCACCCCCAGGGTGTTCAAGGCAAGCAGCTGCACGCCGCCCTGGGTCTTGTTGTACACGGTGGCGGCGGCGTTGGTGGGCAGCGCCGCGATGTCGCAGCCGCCGTTGATGAGGGCGGCGGTCACGTTGCTGGCGTCCGTCTCCACCGAGAAGGCATAGTTCAGCGCGGTAGCGCCGTCGGCGCTGTCCGCCATGAGCTTGGCCATGCCGAAGCCGGTGGTGCCGTTCAGGACCATGACGTTCACATCCGGCCCTTTCTCCGGGCCGCCGTCAAAGGCGCACAGGCCCAGGCAGAGGGTCAGTGTGAGAAGAATGATGCATAGGCGTTTCATGGGGGGAAAGTCTCCTTTGCGTGATTGCCTTTCCCGCCCGCCGGTGTCACGATTTCGTTATGACATGGGAATAGGCGGTTTTGGCGTTAACGCCGGGAAGAGCGCCGATCTCGCCGGACAGTGCGTTGGTCACGTCCTGGGGCGCGTCCACGGCGATGCTGATGACGTTGATATCCTTGTCCCGATAGGGTATGCCCATCCGGCCGAGAATATAGCCGGAATAGCGATGCAGAATGGCGTTGAGCTGTTCAGTGCTGTCCAGGTTTTCCACAATGATGCCGATCACGGCCACACGCGTTACCATCATAGCTTTCTTTCTCCCCTTGAATAAAATAATTGCCGCGCCCTCAAAGCGCGGCTCATAAGCGGGTCAAGATCCCCCTCAGGAGGAAACCGGTGCCCGCGTTGCCGTGCCTTTCGCTGTAACTCCCCGTTTTGGCGTCAGCCACATTATTATTATAAATCCCCCCGGGGCCACTTGCAATATATTTTCTCTCTGTCCGGCAAAAAAATGTTGACAAGGTGCATTATTTGTGTTATGCTCACTAATACAAACGATACAAAGGAGGCGATGGAATGCTTCTGAAGCTGGATTTTGGCTCGGATGTGCCCATCTACACGCAGATACGCAATCAGATCGTCCTGGGGATCGCCCGGGGGGAGCTGGCTCCGGGGGAGAAGCTGCCTACGGTCCGGGCCCTGGCGGAGGAGTGCGGCGTCAACATGATGACCGTGAGCAAGGCATACCAGCTCCTGAAGCAGGAGGGACATATCACCGCCGACCGGCGCTCCGGTACGGTGGTGGCCGCCCCGGCGGGCCGTCCGGGACCGTCGAAGGAGACGGTGGAGGACCTGCGGCTGCGGCTGGGAGAGCTGCGCCTGGCGGGGATGGATGAGGAACAGGTCCTGGATCTGTGCCGGAAACTCTATGAGGAGGGGACGGAATGAATTCGCTGATCATGTGGGGCCTGACCATTTGGGTGCCCATTTTGATGTGTGTGCTGAATATCAACGAGACCCGGTTCAAGAAAAACCTGGCGGTGGGGGTGACCTTCCCCAGGGCTGGCCGGGAGGATGCGGACGTGCTGCGGCTTTTGAAGGGCTTCAAGCAGGAGCAGATCATCCTCTGCCTGGGGATGATGGCCATGGGGGCGGTCTGTGCCGCGCTGGCCTGGCCAGATCTCCGCTTCCTGCCGTACTTCCTGTGGGTGGGCCTGCTCGTCGTGGTCCAGTTCGCCAGCTACGCCCGCTGGAACGGGAAACTGAAGGCGGTGAAAAAGGCCAAGGGCTGGACGGTGCCCGCGGTGCGGGCCGCCAGTGTCACGGCGGCGGCGGTCCCGGCAAAGCGGGTGAGCGGGACATGGTTCATCCTGGCGGCGGTGATCGCGGCGGCGCCGGCGGTCTTCGACCGGGAGCTGTGGGCTATGTATCTGCTGGACGGGGCGATCGCCCTGGGCTGCTGGGCGGGGGCGAAGTATCTCTACCGCAACCGGGCGGAGGCGGTGGATGAGAACGACGCCGTGACGGCGGCCCTCACCCGGGTCCGCCGCCGGGCCTGGGACAGGGTGTGGCTGCTGTGCGCCTGGATGATGGCGGTCATCAGCGTGGGCATGTGGGCCGCCATGACCCTGGTCCCCGGGGGGCAGGCGCTGTTCGTGGCGGTGATCCTGCTCTCCCTGGGGGTGTGCGCCGCGGCCATCGCCCTGGACTTCCGGGTCCGGCGGGTGCAGGAAAAGCTCACCGCTGCCAGCGGCGAGGGCTTCTATGTGGACGAGGACGACAAGTGGATCTGGGGCCAGCTCTACTATGACCCCAACGACAGCCGCACCGTCATCAACAGCCGCACCGGCGTCAACTCCACCGTGAACCTGGCCCGGCCCGGAGGCAAGGCGGTCCTGGCCTTCGTCCTGGTGCTGCTGCTGGCGCTGCCGGTGATAGGGGCATGCTTTGACAGCATGGCCAGCGCGCCCCATCCGCTGACGGTGGAGGACGGGGTCCTGACGGCGGAGAGCTGGGGGAAGGATTACGTCCTGCCCCTGGGGGATATCGACAGCGCGGAGCTGATCGAGGAGCTGCCGTCCGGCATGATACGGGTCATGGGTACCGGCACGGACAGCCTTTTGAAGGGGAAATTCAGGACCGAGTGGGGCAGCGCCACGCTGTGCCTGGACCCCCGGACGGGACCGTGGCTGAAGGTGACCATGCAAGACGGGACGCTGTACCTGCTGGGCGGCGAGGACTCCGGCGCGGAGGCGGCCTGGAGGGAACTGACGAAATGAAAACTGCCCCGGCGCTTTGCGCCGGGGCAGACCGTTTTTTCAGCGGCTCAGAGGACTCCGAGCATGACCAGGATCAGAAGCGTGCCGGTGACGATGAGGGCCAGGGCCAGGATGAGCACGCCGGTGTTCACCTTGGCCTTGCTGCCGGCGCCGGCGGAGGCCGGGACCAGGTTGGCCTTGCGCAGAGCAGTGACCACGGGCTTATACAGCAGCAGCGCAAGTCCTGCGTTGATGGCGCCCTTGATCAGGTTGAAGGGCAAAAACAGCGTGGGCAGCATGGCGGCCACCACCTCCCGGGGCACACCCTGGTAGAGGGGGGTCACGATGTAGTTCCAAAGGCACATCATGGCGGCCATGACGGCTACGCCGGCGGCGAGGCTGCCGATGGCGCCCTTCATGCTGCGGGTCCTCTTGTAGATCAGGGCGGCAGGCACGGCAAAGGAGCAGGTGGACACCACGTTCATGATGAAGCCCACGGGGCCGGTGGAGGAGACGGTGAGCATCTCCACAAAGCTGACGATGACGGAGATGGTCACGGCGGTCAGGGGGCCAAAGATGAAGCCACCGATGACCACCACCACATCCTTGGGGTCGTAGCTGAGGATGCCCTGCACGGCGGGGACGATCTGGCCGATGAGCATGGCCACATAGGCCACGGCGCAGAGCATGCCCACGGTGGCCGGCTTGCGGGCGCTGGCGGGCTTGGTGTTCTTGTTGACGGTGGGGTTGCTGTCCATAGAGAGATACCTCCGATATAAGATTTGACACCTGGAAGCTCATGTGCCTTCCAGGTGTCAATATCG
>CANRNU010000059.1 GCA_947632005.1 uncultured Oscillospiraceae bacterium
AGGTCTTGGTGATGTTCACCATGCGGACGGCAAATTCCTCTGCCATGGATAATCCTCCTTGGAAAGAATCACGGGAACCTTCCTGTATATGCAAGGCACCTGTTCCGAAGCCTCCCCTGTGCAAGGGAGGCGGGCCGCCGCAAGGCGGCTCGGAGGGGTCGTTACCGGTCAGGGATGCATCCCAGCCTGCTAACGATCCCTCAGTCTCGCTTCGCTCGACAGCTCCCTTTGCACAAGGGAGCCTGAAATAGTAAGGGCCTGTTGCAAAACAGGGTTTGCAACAGGCCCCGGTTTTACTTCTTAGCTCAGTTCCGTAATGCCGTCGATGATGAGGCTGAAGTAGGGAGCGGAGCGCAGCTCGGGGTCGGACTCATAGAAGATGCCGTCCTTGATGGCCTCGCCCTCGTCGCCCACGAAGTCGCCGTCCAGGTCGATGGCCAGGAAGGACTCGGGATGCTCGCCCTCCACGGTGAAGGTGGAGCAGTCGAACACCTGCAGGGAGCCGTCGGCGATGGCGGCCTCCACCTCGGCCACCTTATCGGCGGTGCCCTCGGCCACGATGGACTCGTTCAGGGGGAAGATGAAGTTGGCGCCCTCGCTGTAGCCGGCGGACCAGTCGTGGGGGATGTCCTCGCCGTCCACCATGCACTGCAGCGCGTAGGTGTAGAACTTGCTCCAGTCGTTGCCGGCGCTGGTCAGGGCGGTGTCGGGGGCCACGGACTGCATGTCGATGTTGTAGCCCACGCAGAACACGGTGTGGCCGGCCTCGGCGTAAGCCTGCACGGCGGAGGGAGCGCCGGTGGAGTCGGCGTGCTGGCCGATGATGACGCAGCCGTCGCTCATCAGGGCGTTGGCGGCCTCAGCCTCGGCGGTGGGGTCGAACCAGGAGTTGGTGTAGCGCACGTCCATGTGCACGTTCTCCACGATGGAGCGGATGCCCAGGAAGAAAGCGGTGTAGCCGCTGATCACCTCGGCGTAGTTGAAGGCGCCCACGTAGCCGATCTTCACGTTGTCGCCGTCATAATTCTCGTCGGCCAGCTCGTCGTTTTCGATGAGCTCTTTCAGCTTCATGCCGGCCACCACGCCGGAGACATAGCGGGACTCAAAGGTGTGGTTGAAGGCGTTGGACAGGTTGTCCAGCCCGGACAGAGCGGCCTGGTCGCCGGTCATGGCCACGAACTGGATGTCGGGATACTCGCCGGCCACCTTCTGGGTGAAGGGCTGATGGCCGAAGGAGTCGGTGAAGATGATCTGGCAGCCGTTGTCGGCCAGGTCGTAGCAGGCGTCCTCCGCGGCCTCGTTCTCGCCGATGTTGTACTTATAGATGACGTTCTCGGCGGGCACGCCCACGGTCTCCATGGCGGTCTCCAGACCGGTGATGTGGGCGATGTCGTAGCCGGAGTTGTTGTCACCGATGCAGACCATGCCGATCTTCAGGTCCTCGGGGGCGATGCCGTCGGCGGCGAAGGCGCATACGCCAAGGCTCAGGACCAGGCACAGGGCCAGGAACAGGGAAGTGAGCTTTTTCATTTTTTTCCTCCTATAAAATATAGTGTTTGGGAACAAAAACAGACGTCCGTCCCGGGAGGACGGAGCGTCCGTCAGCGTACGAAGGTAAGGCTGTCGTCCGACATGGACGCCACCCGGGCCAGGGATTCGATGCGGAGCCCCTTCGCCCGCAGACGCTCGCCGCCGGGCTGGAAGGCCTTCTCCACGGCGATGCCCGCCCCCACCAGGGTCGCGCCCGCCTGCCGCACCAGGTCGCACAGCCCCTCCAGGGCCGCGCCGTTGGCCAGGAAATCGTCGATCAAAAGGACCCGGTCCGCGCTCAGGAGGTACTCCTTGGCCACGATCACATCGTAGATGTTGCCATGGGTGTAGCTCTCCACCCGGGTGGTATAGACCGAACCGTCGATGTTTTTGGTCTTTGACTTTTTAGCGAATAAAACAGGGCACCCGAACTCCTGGGCGGCGATACACGCCAGCCCGATGCCGGATGCCTCTATGGTCAGGATCTTTGTTACGTTGTCGTCTGCGAAGGCCTCATGCCATGCCTTGGCCATGGATGCAAACAGCTCCACGTCCATCTGGTGGTTCAGGAATCCGTCCACCTTCAAAATACCGCCCGGGCGCACCTTCCCGTCCCGCAGGATACGCTCCTCCAGCAGTCTCATAGGAAGATACACCTCCATCGGCCGACGGCCCTCGATAATTCATTCTACTACGGCGGGGGACATGTTTTCAATTGACGAATCCGAAGAGCTTTTTCCAAAAAACCACCAAAATTTGACCAACTTCCACAAGGGAAGGACATTATGTAAATCCCAATATCTGGAATCGAAAAGCTGCGTCTCACCAGGGGACGATACCGTCTTTTGTGACCAGCCAGGCGCTGTCTGCCAGAGCGGCCATGGGGGCGTCGGAACGGGAGTCGGACCAGAACCCCTCTATGGGGGCATCGCCGTATTTTTCCCGGAAGCGGCGGACCTTCTCCGGACCGTGGCAGTTCTCCCCGCCGTACCGGCCGGTGGCCTGGTCCACCGGGGAGGCCATCAGGGCAAAGCCGGTCTCCCGGGCGGCGGGGGCCAGGAGAAATTCCGGGGAGGCGGAGATGACCAGATCGTCCGGACGCTTCTGGCGAAGGTACCAGGGGCAGATGCTGCGGATGTTTTCCGCCCAAAAACGCTCCGGCGCATCCGCCGGCACGTGGCGGAGGAACCGGTAGAAGATCTGCTTGCAGGCGGTCTTGGGCTTCAGCTTCAGGCCCAGGCAAAAAAAGGCCCAGGCTGTGCAGGGCAGGGTGAGCCACGTCCCGGGATACCGGCGCAGGCACCAGAGGTAGAACTGGGCGGTGCTGTCCCGGGGGTAGATGGTCTTGTCAAAGTCGTATACGTTCATATGTCCACTATACCTGTCCGCACTGGGGTTGTCAATGGCCGGCTTCCGTCAGCCGCCGGTGCTCCTGCGCCAGCTCCGCGTACAGGGCCGGCCCGGTCCAGCCGGCGTTGTGCTCTGTCAGGACGGCTTTCAGACTGTCCCCGGCCCGAGCGGTGCGCAGGGCGGACAAAAACGCGTCCATCTGCCGGGAGGTGAAGCCGGCCAGCACCAGCATCCGGCCGGGGACGGGGTCCGCGGGGGCCGCCGTGACCCTGTCGGGGGCCAGGCCGAAAAACGACCCGACGGGCCGGTCCTGCTCCGAAGCGTCCACCCGGCGGGGACGGATATCCAGCCGGGCGCAGACCTGCCTGAGAACGCCGAATTCCCGGGCGTCATATCCATAGGCGAGAACGGTTGCCTTCAAAGTGATCCTCCTTCCTGACAGGTCCGCAGCCGGGAAGGCCGGGGCCCGACAAAACTAGTGCCGGTCCGACGGCCTTCGCTCTTTACAAAGCGCCGCAAAAGGGGTATTCTCTAGGTACAGCTTATCCAATGGGTCCTGGAGGGCCCGGCTCATATCTTTATCCCACAACCCTATACTTTGGCGGACCGCACGAATGCAGTCCGCCGCTTTTTTTGCAGGATGGGCCCGCTGTCAGCCTACGCTGGCGCCGGGGTCGTCGGTGGGGGCAGTGGTGGTCCCGGGGCCCAGGATGAGGTACTGGCCGTTGCACCAGCCGTAGACCGGCGTCTCGCCGCCGTCGTAATAGACCAGATACCAGTCGTTCTTCTGGGCGTAGACCGAGACGACGGTCTCGTCGGGGAGCTCGCCCACCTGGTCATAGGTGGTGTTGGGCCCCTTGCGCATCCGCAGGGCGGTATTGCCTACGCTCACGGTGGCGGTGGTGGAAGAGGTCACATAGTCCTCGTTCTCCGGGTGGATGGTCAGGTCGGCGGCTTTGATGGCCGCTTTGGTGGCGTCATCGGGGTACGGGGGCGCCTGTGTGGTGCCGGGCGTCTCCGCCGGCGCTGCCTGGCTCGCAGGGGGGATGGCGGAGCTGCCGCCGCCGCTGCCGCCGGTCACGCCGCCGCGGTTCATGATGATCATGACGGCAATAAAGGCCAGCAGCACGGCGCAGATCGCCACGCAGATGATCTCCATTTTGCGCCATTGGGCGTCGCCCCATTTTTGCGCGGGCGTGCGCTCGCCCTGCTTTTTCCGTCCGCCCCGGTCCTTCTGGGCGGGCTGACGGTCCCGGGACCGACCGCCGCGGCTCCTTCTGGGGGCGGGGTCCTCCTCGTCGTCGTCCCAGTCGGGGTCGTCCACGTCAAAGCTGTCGTCGTCGTATTCGTCCTCCGGCTCGCTGGGCTGGACGCGGCGGGCGGTGGTCTGCTGGACGGGGGCGCGGCGGGCGGCACGCCGGGCGTCGTTCAGACTGACAGGCTCCGCCGGCTCGGCCCGCTTGGGTTTGGGGGCAGGGGCATCGGCAGCAGCCTCCGGGGCCTTCCCTGGATGCAGCAGCGCATCCATCTGCTGCCGGGCGGGCTCATAGCCGGCCTGGGCTGCTTTGACAAGGCATTTGGCTGCCAGCCGGTTCCACCGGGGCTCGTCCGGCTCCTCCTCGCTCCGAAGGAGGGCCCACTGGCTCAGTTCATAATTGGCTTCCGGGTCTCCCGCCTTGGCCTGCTCTATGATCCGCTGCTCTTCCTCTTCTGTCCATTCTCTCATGGTGTGTGTACCTCCCGCTCCCGGCGTACTGGGAGTATAGCCGTTCTGTCAAATGACGATATGGGCATATATATAGTCCATTATACCTTGATATCCCGCCGATTCCAAGATTGAAAACATAAAAAATTGCGGAAATTTTCTTAATTCTGCTGAAAAATGGCCGGAAGGAATCTTTTGTTGCATTTTTATGGTGCAGCCGTTATAATGTGCCCAGGTGATCTGAATGAAAAAATTGCTGCTGCTCATCAATCCCAACGCGGGAAAGGGCGGGTTTCGCAACAAGCTGGGAGAAGTCCTCATGAATTTCCACCGGGCGGGGTTTTCCACCACGGTGGCGTTTACGGATAAACACGGCGACGCGCCCCGCATCGCCGCGGAGGCGGCGGGGCGGTATGACCGCATCGTATGTGTGGGCGGGGACGGGACCCTGGGGGAGACCGTGTCCGGGCTCATGTCGGTGGACAAGCGGCCGTCCCTGGGCTATATCCCTATGGGCACCACCAACGACTGCGCGGCCACCCTGGGCCTCAGCCATGACCCGGCCCTCGCCTCCCGGACGGCGGCCGCCGGAAAGCTGGTGCCCCTGGATGTGGGGCACTTTAACGAGGGCCGGTATTTTACCTATATCGCCGCCTATGGCGCCTTCACGGAGGTGTCCTATGAGACGCCCCAGGACCAGAAAAACGCCCTGGGAAAGTTTGCCTACTTCCTGGACGGCGTGAGCCGTCTGCCCAATCTGACCCACCGGTGGGCGAAGGTGGAGTACGACGGCGGCGTGCTGGAGGACGATTTCATCTTCGGCGCCGTCACCAACTCCCGCTCCGTGGCAGGGCTGATCCACCTGAAGGACCAGGTGGGCGTCTCCCTGAGCGACGGACTGTTCGAGGCGATCCTTATCCGCACGCCGGAGAGCGCCCTGCAGTTGGGCGCCATCGTGTCGGACATTTTGAGCAATAAATTCGAGAGCGAGTATGTGACGCTGCTGCGCAGCAGGAAGGTCCGGTTCACGTTCCGGGACCCGGTGAACTGGACGCTGGACGGGGAGGACGGCGGCAGCCATACCCAGGTGGTATGCGAGAACATCCACGCGGCAGTGGACGTGGTGGTGAACAGAGAGAGCTGAAGGACAGACAGTGCAAAGAGGACGCTTCCGGGGGAAGCGTCCTCTTTTTCATGTGCGTTCAGCCCTGGCCGTAATAGGCGCCGGGACCGTGCTTGCGCAGATAGTGCTTGTCCAGAAGTTCCTGCTGCATGGGGGGCAGGTCCGGGGTCAGCGCCAGCGCGTGGAAGGCCATGAACGCCACCTCTTCCAGCACCACGGCGTTGTGCACCGCGTTGGCCGGGTCTGTGCCCCAGGCGAAGGGACCGTGGCTGTATACCAGCGCGGCGGGTATCTGGTCCGGGTCGATGTGCCGGGTCCGGATGGTCTCGATGATCACGTTGCCCGTCTCCAGCTCGTACTTGCCGTTGCCGATCTCCGCTGGTGTCATCTTCCGGGTGCAGGGGATCTCCCCGTAAAAATAGTCGCCGTGGGTGGTGCCGTAGGCGGGAATGCCCCGACCGGCCTGGGCGAAGCTGGTGGCCCAGCGGCTGTGGGTGTGGATGATGCCCCCCAGGGTGGGGAAGGCCTTGTAGAGCGCCAGGTGGGTGGGCGTGTCGCTGGAGGGCTTATATTTCCCCTCCACCCGGCTGCCGTCCAGGCGCACCACCACCATGTCCTCCGGCTTCATGTCGTCGTACTCCACACCGGAGGGTTTGATGACCACCAGGCCCTGCTCCCGGTCGATGCCGGATACGTTGCCCCAGGTAAAGGTCACCAGCCCATGCTTCGGCAGCAGCAGATTGGCCTCACAGACCGCTTTTTTCAGTTCTTCAAGCATGTTGGCTTCTCCTTTTCGGAAGACCGCCGGGCCGTCGCCGGCCCGGCAGTCCGCTTCTTGTCAGATGGCTTTCAGCTTCCAGGCGATGTCGCTGAGGAACAGTTCCTTCTCCAGCGCCTCCACGGTGGTGTCCTTGGTGATGTGGACGAACTCGATGTCCATCATGGTGGCCCAGTCCTTCATCTGCTCCGCGGTCACATCGTAGGAGAGCACCGTATGGTGGGCGCCGCCTGCGGTGATCCAGCACTCCACGCCGGTGGTCAGGTCCGGCATGGCCCGCCACATGACCCGGGCCACAGGCAGGTTGGGCATGGGCATGATGGGCTTGACAGCCTCGATGTCCTGCACGATCAGCCGGAGCCGGCCGCCCATGTCGATGAGACTGGCCACGATGGCGGGACCAGCCTTGCCCTCGAAGACCAGACGGGCCGGGTCCTTCTCGTTCATGCCGATGCCCAGATGATGGGTCTCGATCCGGGGCTTATCCGCGGCCACAGAGGGGCAGACCTCCAGCATGTGGGCGCCCAGGGAGTACTCCTGACCCTCCACCAGGTGGTAGGTGTAATCCTCCATGAAGGCGGAGGCACCGTTGCCGTTCTCGCCCATGGCCTTCATGATGGCGGTCATGGCGGACACCTTCCAGTCGCCCTCGCCGCCGTAGCCGTAGCCCTGGGCCATCAGGTGCTGGCTGGCCAGGCCGGGGAGCTGCTCCATGCCGTACAGGTCCTGGAAGGTGTTGGAGAAGGCTTTGCAGCCCTCGGCGTTCATCATCTTCTTGATGGCGATCTCCTCCCGGGCCTGATAGCGGATGGCGGCGGTGTTGTCGGTGGCGATGTCGTAGCTGGCCTCGTAGACCTTCATGAGCTCGTCGACCTCGGTCTCGGTGACGGCGTTCATCTCCTTGACCAGGTCGCCCACGGCCCAGGTGTTCACCTGCCAGCCCAGCTTGGTCTGGACCTCCACCTTGTCGCCCTCGGTGACGGCCACTTCCCGCATGTTGTCGCCGAAGCGCATGACCTTCATGCCCTTGGACACGGCCACGCCCACAGCCGCCTTCATCCAGCTCCCGATGCGGGCCAGGACTTTCTCGTCCTGCCAGTAGCCGGCGATGACCTTCCGGGGCATGCGGAGCCGCGCGGCGATGAACCCGTGTTCCCGGTCGCCGTGGGCGGCCTGATTCAGGTTCATGAAGTCCATATCGATCTCCTCGTTGGGGATCTCCTTGTTATACTGGGTGGCGAAGTGGCAGTAGGGCTTTTGCAGGGCGGCCAGGCCGTTGATCCACATTTTGCTGGGGGAGAAGGTGTGGCACCAGGTGATGATGCCGGCGCAGGCGTCCTGGTAGTTGGCCTCCCGGACCACGTCGGCGATCTCCTTGTTTGTCTTGGCAGTCACCTTGTAGACCAGGGGATAGGGCAGATGCTTGCTCATCTCCGCGGCCATTTCCTTTGCCCGGGCCTCCACAGTCTCCAGGACCTCGGGACCATACAGGAACTGGGAGCCTACCACGAACCAAAACTCATATTTTTTCAAAACGCTTTCCTCCTTATAGGGTCTCTACCGCGGTCTTTTCCACGGCCAAAAGGGCCTTATACCGCTGGATGTAGGCGGTGAAGCCCGCCGTGTCCGCCGCATCCGGCGCCACGGTGGAGCCGGTCACCCCCGCGAACACATGCTCGGCCAGGTAGTCCTCCAGGCTCTCGCCCTCCGCCTTGTCCGCCAGATACGCGGCCAGCAGGGCCATGCCGTAGGGCCCGCCCTCGCCGGCGGTCTCCATGCAGGTGACCGGGGCGTTGCAGGCGGCGGCCATGTACTTCTGGCCCACCAGCGGGGTCTTAAACAGGCCGCCGTGACCGGTGAGGGTGTCGATGGCCACATGCTCCGAGGCCAGGATGTCCATGCCAATCTTCAGGGTGGACATGGTGGCGTAGAGCTGGGCCCGGAAGAAGTTGGGCAGGGTGAACCTGGCCTCCGGGGTCCGGACCACCAGGGGCCGGCCCGCGTCCATGTGGGTGACGCCCTCCCCGGCCAGGTAGTTGCACACCAGTACGCCGCCGCAGTCCGGCTCGCCCTCCAGGCTCTTCTCATAGAGCTTGGTGTACAGCTCGCCGGTCTCCGGCCGGGCGCCGAACAGCTCCGCCGCCTGCTTCAGCACGCCGACCCAGGCGTTGGTGTCGTTGGTGCAGTTGTTGCAGTGGACCATGGCCACGGGCTTTCCCGTGGGGGTGGTCACCACGTCGATCTCCTCGTGGACGTGCTCCAGGGGGTGCTCCAGCACCACCATGGAGAAGATGCTGGTGCCCGCGGACACGTTGCCGGTCCGGGGCGCCACGGCGTTGGTGGCGGT
>CANRNU010000060.1 GCA_947632005.1 uncultured Oscillospiraceae bacterium
GGGCTGGTGGAGGTCGTACTGGCCCACAACCCCAAGGCCCCGTCTCCCTACGTCACCTGGAAAGCCTACGCCCACTCCAACTTTCAGGACTTTGCCTATGGCAACTATTTCAGCAGTCTTGAAAGGGCCGAGGCGGACTTCCAGCGACGGACAGCGGAGCTTCGGGAGAGCGCACGGCCTCCTGTTCCCCGGCACAAGTCCGACAGCCATGACAGGGGCGGCGGACGATGAGGCGGGACGACTACCCCGATGCCTCCGAGCGGCTGAAAGCCGCCACGGACAAGCTGGAGGCGGGGATCGCGGAGCTGTTCGACAGCGGGCGCTATACGGAATATCTCACCACCATGTCCAAATTCCATCAGTACAGCTTCAGAAACGTGCTGCTCATCCTGCTCCAATGCCCCAATGCCACCAAGGTGGCCGGGTTTTGGGACTGGAAGAACAAATTTCAGAGAAGTGTCAAGCGGGGCGAGGCCGGTATCACCATCCTCGCCCCGACCTCGTACAGGCGGCTTGAGGACGTGGATGAGGAAGGCCCGGACGGCAGGACTGTCACCACAAGGAGGCTGGTGGAGCATCGGACCTTTCGGACGGTGACGGTGTTCGATGTGAGCCAGACCGAGGGCAAGGAGCTGCCCAGCCTGACAACGGAGCTGACGGGGACGGTGGAGAGATACGCGGAGCTGACCGGCGCCCTCAAAAAGCTGTCCCCGGTGCCGGTGATGGTCGAGGACTTCCCCGGCTCTGCCAAGGGGTATTTCAGCGCCGCCGAGGGCCGTATCGTCGTCCGGCCCGGCATGAGCCAGACGCAGACCTTGAAAACCATGGTCCATGAGGTGGCCCACGCCAAGCTCCACGCCGTCCCCTCGGAGCTGGACAGAAACAGCCGGGAGGTGGAGGCCGAGAGCGTGGCCTACGTCGTGTGCCAGCACTTCGGCGTGGACACGTCGGAGTACACCTTCGGCTATGTGGCCGGTTGGAGCAAGGGCCGGGAGATGGTGGAGCTGAAAGCCTCCCTGGAGCGCATCCGCACCACCGCCGCCCAGATCATCGACGGCATGGAGGACCCGGAAAAGGAGCTTGCCCATCCCTCGCACCAGGAGGCACCCCGGAGAGCCCAGCGGAGAACAGCCGCGCAGGTGCGGTAATGCGTCTCAATTTGAGACTAATTTCGACCATGAAGGAAGTGATGTTTTACGAGCTTCAAATACTATTCCACCCAACGGCCCATCGACTTGGGGACATTCCCTAAGCCGCCGGGCAATACGCTGGAGAAGATCATCCTTTACGACAAGCGCCAGCCGGTGGAGAACGGGACGGCGATGGCCTACGGGGAGCTTTCGTATCTGATGCCCCTGACAGCAAAGGAGATGGATGACTACGAGCTTCGACCGTCGCGGGACAACGTGGACATCCGGGAGCGCATGAACACCCAGGCCCAGGCCGTGGGCGCGTGGGAGGTCAGGAACGGCGTGGCGGAGGACAAG
The DNA here is from genome assembly GCA_947632005.1 of uncultured Oscillospiraceae bacterium. Classification (GTDB taxonomy): domain Bacteria; phylum Bacillota; class Clostridia; order Oscillospirales; family Oscillospiraceae; genus CAJOIG01. The sequence goes on from CANRNU010000060.1 coordinate 1,488, forward strand.
CGGCTGACGGTCCAGAAGCCGGGAGGGCAGGAGTACCTGCCCAAGCCGACCGTGGCGATGGAGCAGCTTCAGCGGGCCTTCGACCAATCGCTGAGATTTCCCACCTTCTCCCGGAACCGAAGGCTCCAGAAAACAGACCATGAGGCCAGATAGGAGGCGGGAGATGTTTCAAATCGACGCGAAGAAAGAAAAGTTGACCCTTGTAGAGGTGTTCGGCAGGCCCGCCCTGTTCACCACCGAGCGTGTCAACCGGGCCACCGTCCCGGAGGGGCTTCACGCCTACGATATGCAGACCTCGGAGGACGATTGGGGCCGGCCCTGCCTCATGGGGAGGCACATCACCGTGGAGCATTTCGGCACGGTCCTTGTGTCCTCCCCCATAAAGCTGGGAGAAAACGGCTACCGGGACATGGAGCCAAAGGACTTTACCATGGGGATGAAAAGCAGGGTTATGACGGCAGCGGAGTTCCTGGCGGCGTACCCACCAAAGGAGCGCCCCCAGGTCAAGCGCAGCTCCCCCGACCGCGGGGCCAGATAGGAGGTGTTGAAAATGGCAGAGAAACCGGCGAGGCCGGAGCCGACGTATTACAAGACGTGGTATCCCAAGGATGAGCATACGGAGGGGTCATACATATCCGTCAAACGGGCTCTGGAGTTCTCCGAATGGAACGTGGAGAAGTCCGACCTTGCGGAGCTTGTGAAGCTGCCGGAGGCGGAGCTTACGAAAAGGCGCGGCGAGAGCGCCGGGGCGGAGAAGGCCGCCTTTGAGCAGATGCAGGCGCTTGCCCAGACATGGCAGGACAACGCCGTGCGGACCATGCTCCTGGACCGGGCCCTGGAATACGCCCGCACCCCGGAGGTGACGCACACCTCCAACGAGTGGAAACGGTATGGCGAGATTTGGGAGATAAGCAATAAGGTCTACAAAATGCGCTATACCATTCAGGAGCAGAAAACCGGCTCTAAAAAGGGCCAGTGGCTCGTCACCTGGGGCATCGCCATCAACAAGCCGAGGCGCCCGTCCTCAGAGAAGCACTACTATTACGGGGACGCGATGGTGGTGGATGAGAAGAAGAAATATTATAACGCTGAGGCCGACGCGCAAAACTACATCCAAGGTCGCTTCAACGTGTATGCCCACCTGTTCCGGGAGCTGTCGCCGCCCATACCGTACCCATACCGGCGGCTTTTTCATATAAACGGTATCCTCCTCCCCGGCTATACCGTGGAACCCCCGGAGAGGACGACCCAGGAGGTGGCAAACGAGCTTTTGAATCTTCTGGATGATGAGGATTTGACACTCCCGGAGCAGCCCCCGGCCCAGACCTTACAGACTCAGCCCAAGGCACTGAAGCAGGAGGCTGGCAAGGCCGTCTCGTCAAAGGACGCTGAAAAGCCTGCCGTCAAAGGCTCCGAGATCCCAAAGACAACGGGAAAGGCTGCGCCAACCAAGGACAAGGGCGGCAAAAAGGCCAAGTCCGCCCCGGAGAGGTAGCGGCATGGCCTACACCCACATTACCCCCGGCGTGGAGATCGAGATATGCCGCCGCGCGTATGAGGCCCCCAGGGACCTGGACATCTCCGGGCTTGTCACGAGGCCGCCGGAGGAGCTGTCCAGATTGGAGCAGGACAGCGTTCAAAAGGAAGCCGAGATTTTCAAAAGGCTGGAGGCGGCCAGCGGTGAGTGGCTGGAGCAGGCGGCGGAGACGGTGAGCTGCCGCAGGGCGCTCCAATATCTGCGGACCCCGACTCCAAGCCACACCTCCAACGCCAGGGTGAAGGACCAGTACGGCAAATATGAGATCAGCAACATGGTCTACATCATGTACTGGTACACCTACGAGAACACGCGCTATGATCGGAATCTGAAAACCTCCGTCCCCGTGTCGTGGGAAATCTCTTGGCATCTCTGCTACAACACCCCCAGAAACCCGGACAGGAGCGACGCCGGGCGGGAGCTTGCCGGTCAGGACCGCAAGAAATTTAAGGTCAAGGCGGACATGGAGAAGTACATCAACGGACGCATCGCCGCCTACGCCCACCTGTTCAAGGAGATTTCCCCGCCCATCCCCAGGGACCAGGCGGGCCGCTTCACCGTGAACGGCGTCCTTCTCCCCGGCTACACCGTGGAGGCCCCGGAGCAGACACCCCAGGAGGCGGCGGACAGTCTGCTGGACTTTCTGGAGGACGGGGACATCGGCGCAAGCGAACCGGCACCGGTGGAGCCAACAGCTCCCCCGGCAAAGGCCGGGCATCACGCCCCCAGGAAAAAGCCCACGCCCAAGCGCCAGGACCCGGTCAGATAGGGGCGCGCCATGGGAAAGCAGAGATTTCACTACATCATCACCGGCTACCAATGGGCCCCGGAGAGCTACCGCGTCAGAAAACAGCTCCCCGGTCAGCCGCCCAAAGACGTGCCGCTGACGCCGGAGGAACGGCATGAGGTGGGTATGCTGTATATGACGAGAGGCTTCGAGGTTGCTGTCGGGTATGTCAAGCACACGGAGAGAGCCGGAGAGCGCCAACTAAAAAGGATAATCACCTACGGGTTCCACGCCAAAGAGGCCCCATACAAATTTGTGTACTGCCCACAGCTCACCTGTCACGCCGACGCTCCCCTGAGCGAGCGGCTGCGCATCTTCAAAACCGTGCGCGGCATCTTAAAGGAGGCCGGAGGCCGTGTCACCGTGTCCACGCAATCCGAGCTGGACGGCGCATACCGCCCCACGGATGTCCGGGAGAACACCGTCACCGTGGATTTCAGCCGTCCCTGCGTTATTCCACGGGGTCAAATGCTTATCCGGGATGGCCCGGAGCGGCCATACCGCGCAAAGGCAAGGCCGTCGAAAAAGGTCAAGCCCCACAAGCACCGGGACACCTCCCCGTCACGGTAGACAGCGGCGCGGAGCGTCGCTGTCCCAGCAAGTACGGCATTTGGTAGCACAAATGCCACTTGTTAGGGGCAAGCCCCTAAGACCCCCGCACCCGTTTTGCGTCTCAAATTGAGATGCATTATTTTTTGTCGAAAAGAGATGGTAAAATGCGGAAACGGAATAAGCACGTCAGTGTGTGGCTCACCGAGCAGGAAGACCGGCATCTGAGAGAACAGGCCGAACTGTCCGGCCTGGGCATCGACCCATTTATCCGCAAGCTCATCATGGGCGTGGAGCTTCGCCCGCGTCCGCCCGATGTGTACGCCGCCCTGTTGCGGGAACTGTCCGCCATCGGAAACAATGTGAACCAGCTGGCCCACCGGGCCAACGGGAGGGGCGAGGCGGAGAGAGACGAGATCGACGAGGCGGCGCGGCTTGTGCGGCAGGCGTGGCGGGTTGTGAAGGAAAGTCTTTGATGGCCTACGACAAGATCATCCCCATCCGCTCACGGCTGGACCATTGCGTGGGCTATGTTCTGAACCCGGAAAAGACCGGCCTGGAGACAGCAATGGACTACATCGGCCGGGAGGACAAGAACAGGACGCCGGACGGGAGGGCGGTATTCGAGACGGCCATCAACTGCCAGCTGGACGCGGCGGTGGAGGACATGATGGAGACGAAGCGCCGCTGGGGCAAGACCGGCGGCGTGCTGGGCTACCACCTCATCCACTCCTACGCCCCCGGAGAGCTGACGCCGGAGGAGGCCCACGGGGCCGGGGTAGAATTTGCCCGGAGGCTCCTGGGCGACAGGTACGAGGCCGTTGTCTCCACCCACCTGGACCGGGAGCATCTTCACTGTCACATCGTTTTCAACTCCGTGTCCTTCGTGGACGGGGCCAAGTACCGAAACACCTTCAAGGACTACTTCGGGGACATACGGGGCCTCTCCAACGAGGTCAGCGAGGAACACGGCCTGTCCGTCATCGACCCGGAGGGCGGCGGCAGGAGCTACGCCGAGTGGAGCGCCGAGAGCCGTGGAAAGCCCACCCTCCGGGGACTGGTAAAGCAGGACATCGACGCCGCCATCGCCGGGGCCTACACCGCCAAGATCTTCTGGCAGGAGCTTGCCCGGATGGGCTATGCCGTGAAGCGCGGCCCCCATGTGGCCCACACCGCCGTGAGGCCGCCCGGCGGACAGCGTTTCCTAAGTAAACCGCCGTCGAAATGCGTCTCAATTTGAGACGCATTTTTTGACCTTGAAAAAGGAGCAATCGAATGGACATAAAAGAAAAGCCCAAGGCCAAGGGTGACAGCCCTAAATCCCGTGCCGCACCGGTCATTGACCCCAAGCAGGCGGCGAAGCTGCTGAGAGACAAGTATGTGAAGGAGCTGGAGCAGAGGCCGGAGAGCGAGAGCGTCGATGCCCAGGCAGCCGAGCAGGTGCAGGACACGGGAATGTGGGCAGTCGATGAGATCGTCAGCCGTCCCATCCCCAGGCAGAAAAAGCAGACCGTCAAGGAAAAGCCTGCGGCACCCCACCGCGCGGCGGACCGGCCCACAGCGGAATCATCTTCTGCCCCGGCGGGTGAAGGCCGGGAGGCTGTGCCTTCGGGGGAGAGGGGCAGGACCACCGCAGAGCCGAGGCTGTATGTTCCTGACGGCGCGGAGCCGGTCAGTAGCTCTACGCCCACCCCCACAGCTCAACGGCAGACTGCGCCCATCACCCCACGGGACAGGAGCCAAAACGGGAGGCCCATCATCAAGGAGCGCGGCGAAGCTGTCATTTCCACACGCCAAGCCACGACAGGGAGCGACCCGAAAAACAACATTCATACTCTCACGGAAAGGGAGATTTCCCCACGCGCAGAGACAACAGCGCGGCAGATTACACAGCGCACCGCTTCAATAAAGGAGAAAGCCCCCACAATGCCCCATGAGCGCACGGTGGTACATACACCCACCGCTGACGGTGGAAACCCCACCATACCAAGGCCAAAAGGCGGGGGTCACGCGAGCGTTGTGGACCTCAAACCTCCCGTGAACAGATCCACAGCTGTTTCTGCAGCTCCATCTATCAATCCCATCCGCCCCCGGAGCCGTGCCGCCTCAAAAGGAAGCGTCCCAAAAACAAGACCGCTTGCCCCCAAGCGGGCCGTATTCCGGCCCAAGACATCCTCCTCCGCCGTCAAGGGTATCAGCCGTGCCTCCCACAGTCTGGGCAAAACGGCGGAGGTCCAGATGCGGAACGTGGCGGTGCAACAGGCCAAGAAGGCCGCCAAAAGAGCGGCGGCCTTTACGAAAAAGGCCGTCCAGGCCGTGGCAAAGGCGGCATCCACCATCATAAACGCCCTGGCTGGGCTTGCCGGTGGCGGTGTCCTGCTGGTGGCGCTCTTAGTGGTGGCCCTGATCGCCGCCATCGTCAGCTCGCCCTTCGGGATATTCTTCGCTGGGAGTGATGGCGGCAATGCCCAGGATACCGTGTCCGCGGCGGAGGCCGTGGCCTCCATCAACAGCGCCTTCAACGCCCGGCTTGCGGAATTGCAGGCAGCGGCCCACGACAGCGTACAGATAAACGGCCACATGGCCGACTGGGGCGAGGTCCTGGCCGTGTTCGCCGTTCTGACTGCCGGAAATGACGCCGGGGTAGACGTGGCCACGCTGGACGCGGACCGCCTGGCGAGGCTGACCGCCGTTTTCTGGGCCATGAACGCCGTCACGGGCCAGGTCATTCCCGTGAACCACCCCGACAGCAACCCCAACGACGAGGTGGACGACAGCTGGACAGAGCAGGTTTTGACCATCACCATCACGTCCAAGACAGCCAACGAAATGCGGGCGGCCTACGCCTTTACGGATTACCAAAATTCAGCATTGGACGAGCTTCTGGCCGACCCCGCGGCCCTGGCCTCCCTGGCCCAAAGCCTGACCATCGCCAACGCCGAGGCTTTCCGTGTCCTGAACGCCCTCCCCGCAGACTTGGCCCCGGAGCGGCGGGAGGTGGTGCGGACGGCCCTCATGCTCTACGGTAAGGTCAACTACTTCTGGGGCGGCAAGAGCCTGCGCCTGGGCTGGAATCCAAGCTGGGGCGCCGTCACCAAGGTCACAGCCGAGGGCAGCCCCACCACCGGCACCTACCGGCCCTACGGCCTGGACTGCTCCGGCTTTGTGGATTGGGTGTTCTACAACGCCACGGGCGGCGCATACCACATCAGCCACGGCGGCGGAGCCCACTCCCAGCACACCTATTGCACCTCCATCACCTGGGAGGAGGCCCTGCCTGGCGATTTGGTTTTCTACCCGGAGGATTCCCACGTCGGCATCGTCTGCGGCCGTGACGAGTCTGGCAATCTCCAGGTCATCCACTGTTCCAGCGGCTCCAACAACGTAGTCATAACCGGCACGTCCGGCTTCGCAAGCGTTGGCAGACCGCAGTTTTTTACACAATAGCGAAAGCCCCGTACTGTCCTTCACCGGACGGTACGGGGCCAAATTTTATTTTATCACGGGCTCAAGAGTGTCAAAAATCTGATCGTCGAAAAAATCTCTTACGCTTATATCTAACCCGTCACACAACTTTTGGATAGTGACGATACCGGGATTTTGGCTTTTCGCGCCGAGCATACTATAAATCGTGGACGGCTCAACGCCGCTTTGGTTGGCAAGGGCGTTTACTGTTATCCCACGTTCCGCGCACAACGTCTGTATCCGCTTCGCCACCGCCTCTTTTGCGTTCACACTAACACCGTCCTCTAAAAGTCTACTGTTAGTGTAAACAGATTTGGGATATATCGTGTGGGATATATCCCAAATCATAAAAGTGTGTTATAATACCGAGCGGAAGCCCCGTCGAAATACGTCTCAAATTGAGACGCATTTTTTGCGTATTCTTTTTCCTTGTGATACTATTCCTCCAGGAGGTGAGATCATGACAGAGCCAAACGAAAAACGCAAACAGGCATATATCCCCTGCCCCATCTGCGGAGAAAAAACAGATGTGAAGGTTTATGAGGATACTGTACTCGTCAATTTCCCGCTTTATTGCCCGAAATGCGGGAAGGAAGTAAAAATTGATGTTTTTGACCTTAGAATGGTCCAAAGCAGAAAATAATTGTGAAGAGTTCGGAT
>CANRNU010000061.1 GCA_947632005.1 uncultured Oscillospiraceae bacterium
CCGGCCCCTTGCGGAGTCACTGGTTTTCAAGACCAGCTCCATAAACCACTCGGACATCTCTCCGCATGCCCGAACATCTTATCACAGAAAACCCAACCTGTCAATTCCAATCGGCCGAAATTTTTCCGGATATCTGGAAACTGTATGAAATATGTGATATGATGTTCAATACGTATACGGTCAGGAGGCATACCCATGATCACGGTCGACAATCTCTCCCTGCAATACGGCAGCCAGGTGCTGTTCTCCAATGTGGACCTGCAGTTCACCACCGGCAACTGCTACGGCATCATCGGCGCTAACGGCGCGGGCAAGTCCACCTTTCTGAAGATACTCTCCGGCGCGGAGGAACCCACCAAGGGACATGTGTATATCGACGCCAAATGCCGCATGAGCGTGCTGCGTCAGGACCAGAACATGTTCGACAGCTATGGTGTGCTGGAGACGGTCATCATGGGAAACCAGCGCCTGTACGACTGCGGAAAGGAAAAGGACGCCATCTACGAAAAGCCGGATTTCTCCGATGAGGACGGCATCCGGGCCGCGGAGCTGGAGGAAGAATACGCGGAACTGGGCGGCTGGGAAGCCGAATCCGATGCGGCCCGGCTCCTGCAGGGCCTGGGCATCCCCGTATCTCTGCACGGCAAACAGATGAGCGAGCTGGAGGGCCGGCAGAAGGTCAAGGTCCTGCTGGCGCAGGCCCTGTTCGGCCATCCGGACATCATCCTTCTGGACGAGCCCACCAACAACCTGGACCTGGCCTCCACCGTATGGCTGGAGGATTTCCTCATGGACTATGAGGGTACCGTGCTGGTGGTGAGCCACGACCGGTACTTCCTCAACAACATCTGCACCCACATCGTGGACATCGATTACGGCAAGATCCGCATGTATGTGGGCAACTACGACTTCTGGTACGAGTCCAGCCAGCTCATGCAGAAGCTTGTCAAAGACCAAAACAAAAAGGCAGAGCAGAAGATCCAGGAACTGCAGACCTTCATCGCACGCTTCTCTGCCAACAAGTCCAAATCCCGGCAGGCCACCAGCCGCCGGAAGCTCCTGGAAAAGATCACCGTGGAGCAGATGCCCGCCTCCTCCCGGCGCTATCCCTGGGTGGGCTTCAAGGCGGAGCGGGAGCCCGGCAAGGACAGGCTCTTCGTCACCAATGTGTCCAAGACCGTGGATGGGGTAAAGCTCATCAACAATGTCTCCTTCATCATGGGCCGGGAGGACAAGATCGCCGTCATCGGCGCCAACGAGAACGCCATCACCTGCTTCTTCCAGCTCCTCGCCGGGGAATTGGAGCCGGACGAGGGAGAGATCAAGTGGGGCGTGTCCACCACCCAGGCCTATATGCCCCACGATTTCAACGTGTTCTTCGACGGCTGCGAGCTGGAGCTGATGGATTGGATACGGCAGTTCTCCGCGGACAAGCGGGAGAGTTATCTGCGCACCTTCCTGGGGCGGATGCTCTTCTCCGGCGACGACGTATACAAGCATGTAAATGTGCTCTCCGGCGGAGAAAAAGTGCGCTGCATGATCTCCAAAATGATGCTGGCAGGGGCGAACGTGCTCATGTTCGACCAGCCCACCAACCATCTGGACCTGGAGAGCATCGCGGCCCTCAACAACGGCATGGCCGCTTTCCCGTACAACATCCTCTTCTACAGCCACGACCACCAGCTGACCCAGACCGTGGCCAACCGCATCATTGAGCTGACGGAGGACGGCTGCATCGACCGGATGTGCACCTACGACGAGTACATGCACGCCATGGGCCGGGACGTGAACGAGACAGAGGATCAGGCATGATAAAACCCGCACATCTGCAAAAAGGCGACACCGTCGCCATCGTGAGCCTGTCGAGAGGCATGTTGGGCGAGTCCTGGGCCATCCATAAGCTGGATATCGCCCAAGAGCGGCTGGAAAACGATTACGGCCTTCGCGTCAAGGTCATGCCCAACGCCCTCAAGGGTATAGATTATCTCTACCAGCACCCCGAGGCCCGGGCCGCCGACTTGATGGACGCGTTCCGGGACAGGTCCGTCAAGGCCGTGTTCAACGCCATCGGCGGGGACGACACCATCCGCCTGCTGCCCTACATCGACTTTGGCGTGCTCCGGGATAACCCGAAGATCTTCACCGGCTTTTCCGACACCACCACCAACCACCTGATGATGTACAAGGCCGGGCTGATCTCCTACTATGGCGCCAGCGTCATGAACAACTTCGCGGAATACGGCAAGATCAACGACTACACCGCCGCCAGCATCCGGGATACGCTCTTCGAGCCCAAGTCCGTCCTGGATATCCCCTCCGCCCCCTACTGGTACGACGACGAGGACGAGAGGATCTGGTGGAAACCGGAAAATATGCACCGGTTCAAGGCCTATCACCCGGAGCAGATCGGCTACGAGGTCCTTCAGGGCGCCGGCGCGGTGGAAGGTCCCCTGCTGGGCGGGTGCATCGACGTGTTCCCGGAGATCGTCGGCACAGACATCTGGCCCTCCAAGGAGGAATGGTCCGGAAAGATCATGTTTCTGGAGACCAGCGAGGACGATCCCTCCTGCGACTATCTCACCTGGTACCTGCGAAACCTGGCCGCCCAGGGGCTGTTCGACGTGATAAAGGGCGTGATCGTGGGCAAGCCCGCCCGACGCAGCAAGTATGAGCCCTACAAGGAGGTCTACCGGAAGGTGATCGGCTTTGAGGCCGGCCATCCGGAACTGCCCATTTTGTACAACGTCAACTTCGGCCACGCGGAACCCATCGGCGTGCTGCCCATCGGCGTGAACTGCCGTCTGGATGCGGACAAAAAGACCCTGACGCTGTTAGAACCTGCCACTGCATAACATACAAATCCATGCAAAACGAGACGACATAGTGCTGCCGTCTCGTTTTTTGTATTCAGATGATATACGCATAAAAACGGAAAAATATTAGTAATTTCTTTTAAATTTCAAAAATATACAGAAAAATACACGATACTATTTGTTATCTTTGATTAAACATTCAAATCATTTTTAGCTTTGCGCGAAACGCTATGGTTCTGGGCGTGGGCATGCCGTCGAACTGGACCGAATAGGCCCTCCTGTCCCGGTCAAGATCCAGGACCGTGCCGGGCCCCAGCACATCGTGGTACACCCGGTCCCCTGCCGAAAAGAGCTCCTGCTCTTCGTCCTCCGGCAAATATTGCCTGGCGATATAGCTCCTGGCGTCGGCAATGAGCCCCTCCCGCGGTACCTGGGTGTATTCCAACAACGACGGGTCGATGTCCAGTACAAATCTGGACGGATACCGGGGAGAGCCATCCAGGTTCCGCCCCTCCGCCATGGACAGGCAGAGGCGCTTTTCCGCCCGGGTCAGTGCCACGAAGGCCAGCCGCCTCTCCTCCTCCATCCCTGCCAGCGTTCTGGTCTTACGGGATGGGAAGATCCCCTCATTCATCCCGCACAGAAACACATAGGGAAACTCCAGGCCCTTGGCGGCGTGGACCGTCATGAGCTTCACCTTGTCCCCCTCCTGCTGGCCGTCTGCGTTGGAGAACAGGGCCACATGGCTGAGGTAATGCTCCAGCGTCGCCTCCTCCCCACATGTGGTCTCGTATTCATACACGGCCTGCTTCAGCTCCGCCAGATTGTCCAGCCGCTCCTGGCTGCCCTCTGTGCGCAGCGCCTCTTCATAACCGCTGTCGTTCAATATGGCGCTTAGGACCTCCGATACGGGCCGCTGGGCATAGTTGGCGGCATATCGCTCGATCAGCTCCACGAACCGGGTGGCCTTTGTCCCCTTAAAAACGTCGTCGTCCAGGGTCCGGCGAAGGGCGTCATAGAGGGTGCAGCCATATTTCGCCGCGGCCTCCTCCAGGAACCGCATCCGACGCTGTCCCATGTTCCGCTTCGGCACGTTCACGATGCGCCGGAAGGAGAGGTCATCCTGATAGGCGATCATACGCAGGTAGCTCAGAGCGTCCTTGACCTCCATCCGACCGAAGAACTGAACACCGCTGTAGATGGTGTACGGGATCTTCCGCCTGAGCAGCACTTCCTCCACGGACCTGGTCACATAGTGGGCCCGGTAGAGAACGGTCATATCCCTGTAGTCCGCCCCGCTGTCATGCAGCGTCTGCATCTGGAAGGTCATCCACTCCGCCTCCGCCTCGGCAGTCTTCGCGCAATGGCAGAGCACGGTCGGTCCCTCCGGCAGTGTGGGGAGCAGTTCCTTCTTCATGCGGGTTCGGTTCTTGGCAATGAGGGAGTTGGCAGCCGCCAAGATCTGCGGCGTGGACCGGTAGTTCTGCATCATCATAATGGTCCTGGTCCCAGGAAAGTGCTTGTCGAAATCCAGCAGATACCGCACGTTTGCTCCCCGCCAGGTATAGATGGTCTGGTCCGGGTCGCCCACGATGAACAGGTTTTTGTGATAGCCGCACAGCGCCTCCATGAGTTCATACTGGAGCGAGTCGATGTCTTGGAACTCGTCGATCATGATGTACTCCAGCCGCTTCTGCCACTTAAGCCGGATATCCTCCCGTTTCTGGAAGATGTACAGCGTAAATTTGATGAGGTCGTTGTAGTCCAGCCCAAAACACTTCTTCTCCTGGTATAGATAACCGTAGAAGATGATGTCCTGGGCAGAGACGGCTTTCTCGTATTTCTCCCGGAGCGCGTCCAGGTCCATGCCGATCATATCCAGATAGTACTCCGGCCGTTTGAAGAGCTTCTGTATCTCGATCATATCCCGTGCGCTGGCAAACGTCATATCCCGCAGCAACAGGCCGCGCTCCTCATAGATGATCTTCAGCATGGCGTCGATGTCGGAGTTGTCCAGCACCAGGAAGCTCTTGGGGTACCGGACCGCATAGCTGTCCTCCTGCAGCACAGAGACACAAAAGCCGTGAAACGTGTTGATGTAGCCGGTATCATTGTCCCCGGTCAGATCGTGGATGCGCTGGCGCATCTCATTGGCCGCCTTGTTGGTAAAGGTGACGCACAAGATGTTCCCCGGCAGGATGCCCAGCTCGTTGACGAGATAGGCGAACCGGTGGGTCAGCGCCCTGGTTTTTCCGGACCCTGCCCCGGCGATGACACGGATGTACCCCTCCGTGGCTGTGACTGCCTCCAGCTGTGCGGCGTTCAATCCCCACTGTTCCATATGCATCCCTCCTCCCATCATTTATCCATAGATGCTGTCCCAAAAACAGGACATCACCGGGCCCGCAGCTGCCAAAAGGCCACCGCGCCGGCAGCCGCCACGTTCAGGGAGTCCACCCCATTCTTCATCGGGATGCGCACGGTCCAGTCACAGCCCGCCACCGTCCGGGCCGCCAGGCCGTCCCCTTCCGCGCCCAGGACCACAGCCAGCTTCTCCGCCGCTGCCAGACGCGCGTCATCAATGTCCACGCACTCGCCGCTCAGGGCCATGGCCACGGTCACAAATCCCAGCGCCCGAAGCTCTGCCAGCCCCGCCTCCGGCCAGCCGCCCACATATGCCCAAGGCACCTGCAGGACCGTGCCCATGCTGACCCGGACAGCCCGGCGGTTCAGCGGGTCACAGCACCCTTCCGTCAACAGGACCGCGTCCATTCCCAGCGCCGCTCCGGAGCGGAAGATGGCACCGATGTTGGTGGAATCCACGATCCCCTCCAGCACGGCGATCCGCCGCGCCCCGGCGCACACGTCTTTCATGAGCTGTCCCGCCGGCCGCCGCATGGCGCAGAGGATGCCCCGGTTGACCGTATAGCCGGTGAGCCTTTCCAGCACCTCCCGGTCGGCCGTGTAGACCGGAATATCTCCGCAGCGGTCCATCAGCGCGGCCCCCTGGCCGCTCAGATGCCTCCGCTCCATGAGCATGGAAACAGGCTCATAGCCGTACCGCAGAGCCACGTCGATCACCTTGGCGCTCTCCGCGATAAAAACGCCCTTCTCCGGCTCCAGCCGATTGCGCAGCTGCGCCTCCGTCAGCCGGGCATATACGTCCAGCTCCGGTGCCTCCAGCGCCGATATCTCCACGATGCGCGCCATCCGTGTCATCTCCTGCCCCTGTTTGGCTGAACTCAGTATAGCGCAAATATACCCCGATTGCAAACGGACCAGGCAAAACCAAAAGCGGCGCCCCGACCAACGTCAGGGCGCCGTTTTGCAAAGGCGCTTCACACTTCTTCGATCACATAGGGCACCGCATCCGCCGGGATGGGACAGACATATCCGCCCTCTTTTGTACGGTCGGCAAACTCCTCCCGTGCTTTTTCCAACAGCGCCTGGTCCAAATACAGGTCAGCCGCCGCACCGGCCAGCACTTTGGCGGCGTAGAGCATCCCCTTGTCCGCGATGGAGGTGGCGCCGCAGGACACGTTCTGCCAGGAATGGCCCGGCGAGCCGGAGGGCCAGGTCACCGCGGTGATCTGGGAGGTGGGGGTGAGCCAGCTCACATCGCCCACATCTGTGGACCCGGGCGTAAACTCGTTGCTGGAGATAAACGGCATCACGAAATCGTTGATGGCACGGGTCCCCCCGGCCGTCTTTTCCTTGACAAATGCCTTGATCTCCTCCGACCACTTGGGCGCGTCCCCCGGCAGATCGTCCTTTGGAGGGAAGGTCTTTTTCAGTTCCTCCGCAAATGCCTGCTCTTCCGGCGTATAGGCCGGAAGCGGCGCCGCGAGCATATTGTTATGCAGGACCTTTTCCAGAGCGGTATTGGGCAGCAGGTCCGCCGTGCCGTCCACAAAGATCCGTGTGAACGTGGTCTCCGTCATCATGGCCGCGCCCTGGGCGATCTGGTCAACGCGGCGCTGCAGCTCCAGGGTGTCCTTCACCCGCTGGGCCCGGACCATATAGAGCACCGAGGCATGGGGCTGGACCACGTTGGGAGACAAGCCGCCTCCGTCCACCATGGCGTAGTGGATGCGTCCCTGGGGAGGCATATGCTCCCGCAGATACTGCACGCCCACATTCATCAGCTCCACTGCGTCCAGGGCCGAACGTCCGTCCTGGGGATTGCCGGCCGCATGGGCCGCCACCCCATGGAACTGATACAGCACCTGGGTGCAGGAATTGTCGGTACCAGTCATGAGCTCGTTGGTGTCGCCGGGGTGCCAGCTGAGGGCACAGTCCAGCTCCTTCCAAAGCCCCTCCCGGGCCATATACGCCTTGGCGGCGCCGCCCTCCTCTCCGGGGCAGCCGTAAAACGTCACCGTGCCGGAAACGCCCGTCTGCTCCAGAAAGTGCTTGACGGCACAGGCCGCCGCGAAGGAGCCAGCCCCCAGCAGGTTGTGGCCGCAGCCGTGGCCGGAGCCGTTTTTCTCCAGCTCCTCCCGTTGCAGGCTCCCCGCCTTCTGGGAGAGGCCGGACAGGGCGTCGAACTCTCCCAGGATGCCGATGTGCGGCGCGCCGGAGCCATAGGTGCCGCTGAAGGCCGTGGCGATGCCGCAGAGGTTTTCTTCCACGGTGAACCCCTCTTTTTTCAGCAGCTCCACGAACAGCGCCGCCGACTTGTACTCCTTCAGGGACAGCTCCGCGTATTCCCATATGCTTTTGGCCAGGTCGCTGTATTCCTGGGCGTGGTCTTCCACATATTCGTAGATCGTCTTTTTGATCTGTTCAATATCCATTTGTCTGCTCCTAACATTTGCCAAAGGCCGCCCATGGGACGGCCTTTTGTATTTCAGTACAGCACCTTGCTGAGAAATTCCTTGGTCCGGGCGTTCTGGGGATGCTGGAACAGCTCGTCGGGCTTGCCGCTCTCGGCGATGACGCCGCCGTCCATGAACAGCACCCGGTTGGACACCTCCCTGGCAAAGCCCATCTCATGGGTCACGATGACAGAGGTCATGCCCGACTTGACCAAGCCCTTGATCACGTCCAGCACCTCCCCCACCATCTCCGGGTCCAGGGCGGAGGTGGGCTCATCGAACAGCATCACGTCCGGCTCCATAGCCAGGGCCCGCACGATGGCCAGCCGCTGTTTCTGCCCGCCGGACAGCCGGCTGGGGTGCTCATTGGCCTTGTCCGCCAGGCCGATGCGGCCCAGCAGCTCCATGGCCTGTTCGTCGGCCTCCTTGGGGTCCTTCTTCTTGACCATGGTGGGGGCGATGGTGATGTTCTCCTTCACAGACAGATGGGGGAACACGTTGAAGTGCTGAAAGACCATGCCCATCTTCTGCCGGTGGACGTTGATGTCCACCTTCTCCCCGGTAATCTCCACTCCCTCGAAGAAGATCTTTCCCTCCTCGGGCTTTTCCAGCAGGTTCAGGCACCGCAGGAAGGTGCTCTTGCCGCCGCCGGAGGGGCCGATGATGGACACCACCTCGCCCTT
>CANRNU010000062.1 GCA_947632005.1 uncultured Oscillospiraceae bacterium
ACCGGCGAGCCTCCCGCCAGCAACTACCTGCGCCCGGAGCTGATCGCGGACCTGGTGCAGAGCGTGGACGGCACCATTGTGGAGTGCAACACCGCCTACGGCGGCAGCCGCTCCGAAACCGCTATGCACCGCCAGGTGGCGGAGGACCACGGCTTCACCGCCATCGCGGACGTGGACATCCTGGACGAGGAGGGGTCCATGGAGCTGCCCGTGGAGGGCGGTAATGTGCTGGCCTCCAACCTGGTGGGCGGCCACTTTGGAAACTATGACAGCTATATCGTCCTCAGCCACTTCAAGGGCCACGCCATGGCGGGCTTCGGCGGGGCCATCAAAAACATCTCCATCGGCCTGGGCTCCCAGGAGGGCAAGTGCCTCATCCACACCGGCGGCAAGAGCCACACCAGCCCCTGGGGCGGCGACCAGACCGCCTTCACCGAATCCATGGCCGACGCGGGCAAGTCCGTCAGCGACTACCTGGGCCACGGGGAGCGCATCGTGT
Organism: uncultured Oscillospiraceae bacterium; assembly: GCA_947632005.1. Lineage (GTDB taxonomy): Bacteria > Bacillota > Clostridia > Oscillospirales > Oscillospiraceae > CAJOIG01. The sequence continues at coordinate 500 of CANRNU010000062.1, forward strand.
ATGTGAGCGTGCTGAACAACATCTCCATCGACTGCGACTGCGACGGCAACCCCGCCGAGCCGGACATCCACGACATCGGCATCCTGGCCTCCACCGACCCGGTTGCCATCGACCAGGCGGCCATCGACTTGTGCTTTGCCGCCGAGGGCAGTGAGAGCCTGCAAGCTCGGGTGGAGCGGCAAAACGGCCTGCACACCCTGGAGGCGGCGGAGCAGATCGGCCTGGGCAGCCGGACCTACGAGCTGGTGGATATAGATGCTTGACATCCTCCGCCGGGAGCTGGTCTATATAACCTACTACTTTATGGTCCAGCTCCGGCAGATCGCCGGGTATTGGGTGCTGGGCATGGTGGTGGGCTCGCTGGTGAGCGTGTTTGCCAAGGACGCCATCCACAATGCCTTTGCCCGCATCCGGGACAAAAAATGGGGGCTGTGGGGCGTGGTCCCGGCAAGCCTCCTGGGCGTGGCGTCGCCCCTGTGCATGTACGGCACCATCCCCATCGCCGCGTCCTTCTCCCGGGCCGGGATGCGCCACGACTGGCTGGCGGCGTTCATGATGTCCAGTGTACTTCTGAACCCTCAGCTCATCATGTACAGCACCGCCCTGGGCCCCACGGCGCTGGTCATCCGCCTGGTGTCCTGCACGGTCTGCGGCATTGTGGCAGGGCTGGTGGTCCACGGGTTTTATAAGGACCGGCCCTTTTTCAGCTTCGACGGCTTTGAGCCGGGGGCAAGCCACGACACGAATCCGAACCTCCTGCTGCGGTTCCTTTTCAACCTGGGCCGGAACATTCGGGCCACGGGGCTTTACTTCCTCCTGGGGGTGCTGCTATCGGCGCTTTTTCAGCGGTACGTCCCGGCGGACAAGTTCGCGGCGCTGTTCGGCGAGGCCAACGAGGGCTTCGGGGTGCTGATGGCGGCCACCATCGGGGTGCCGCTGTACGCCTGCGGCGGCGGGACGATACCCCTCATCCGGGAGTGGCTGGCCATGGGTATGAGCATGGGCAGCGCGGCGGCCTTCATGCTCACGGGCCCGGCCACCAAGATCACCAACCTGGGCGCGCTGAAGATCGTGCTGGGCGCAAAACGCTTTGCCCTGTATATCGCCTTTGTGATGGCCTTTTCCCTGGTCACGGGACTTATCGTGAATCTGGTCGTATAAACCTGCGCCCCCTGGCGATTCTCCGCCAGGGGGCATATCTTGTGAAGTCCGGGCTGGTGTGGTATATTCTTACCAGAATGACAAATCAGGATTTGATGAAGTGAGAAGAAATGAATTTACAGCAGCTAAAATACGTCATAGCGACAGCGGAGGCAGGGTCCATCACAAAGGCGGCGGGACAGCTTTTTATCTCCCAGCCCAGCCTATCCAACGCCATTAAGGACCTGGAGGCGGAAACGGGGACTGTTCTTTTTGTTCGCAGCCGGAACGGTGTCACGCTGACAAAGGAGGGCATGGAGTTTCTGGGATATGCCAGGCAGGTCCTTCAGCAAATGGAGCTGCTGGAGGACAAATACGTTGTTGCCCAGCCCAGGAAAACACGGTTCGGCGTGTCCACCCAGCACTACACATTCACGGAAAACGCCTTCGTGGGGTTGGTGCAGCGATTCGGTCAGGAGCGGTATGAGTTTTACTTCAACGAGGCGGGCACGCATCAGATCCTGGAGGATGTGAAGAATCGGATCAGCGACCTTGGTATCCTCTACCTGTCCGATGAAAACGAGGCGGTCCTGCGAAAAACGATGGAAGAGTATGGCTTGGAGTTCATTCCGCTCTTTTCCGCGAAGCCCCATGTGTTTTTGCAGAGGAACCATCCGCTGGCCCAGAAGCAGACACTCAAACTCGCAGAATTGGAGCCTTACCCGCGGCTGAATTTCGTGCAGGGCAGCTATGAGTCCTCCTACTATGCGGAGGAGCTGTTCAGTACGCTTCCGGCAGATAAGGAGATACGCATCAATGACCGGGGGGCCATCGTCAACTTCATGCTGGGGCTGAACGCTTACACCATATCCAGCGGCATTTTTCCCAAATATCTCCACGGAGACAACATCATTGCCGTTTCTCTGGATGAGCCGGAGCGCATGGAGATCGGCTATATCCACCTGGAGAAACAGCCCTTGAGCGAATTGGGCGCTGTCTATATCCGGGAACTAAAGAAATACGCGCCGGTCGAATCATAGTTTTTGACTATGGAAAATGATATGAAATAGGTGTTGCCTATCTAGCCGCCCCGTCTGCTATGATACGCGCTGAGGACGGTGACAGACAATGCCTGCGTATGTGATCAGCAATTTTCTTATCTACTGCGTGATAAACGCATTCACGCCGGGGCCGGGAAACATCCTGGCCCTGAATACAGTCACGAACTACGGCTGGAAAAAGGGAAAGCCGCTGTTTTTCGGGATATTTGCGGGCTATTATGCCGTACAGATCATCTGCGCGCTTTTCGTCTACGGGGTGAGTTCTTTCCTGCCGGGCGTGATGGATGCGCTCAAATATGTGGGCGCGGCGTATATCCTGTATCTGGCGGTACACATCGCCGTCAGCCGTCCCGCTGAGGAACAGGGAGAGAAGTCCGCGTCTTTTGTCAAGGGGTTTCTGCTCCAATTCGTGAATGTGAAGATCTATATGTTCGGGATCACGGCCCTCACCAGCTTTATCGTGGACTATGATTCGTCGCTGGCCGCTCTACTCCTGTTTGAGATCATCATCGCCACCATTGGCACTATTGCCACCTGCACATGGATTGCCGGAGGGCTCCTGATCCAAAAGTTCTATTTGAAGCATTATCGGATCATCAATATCGTTCTGGCGCTCACCTTATTGGAGTGCGTGTATAGTATACTTCGATAACTTCCCGTTTGTCGGGCTGAAAAACCAATAGTGGCAAACAAAATACAAATAATTATAACTGCGGCAGGGCATGACCCCGCCGCAGTTATAACTTTTGGTGTGGACCCGTGAACCAAAGGAGACTTCTCCCACAGGTTGGCGTGGGGTAGAATAAACGCATAAAGCATAGGAGGAGAAATGTCATGTCCGGGAGTCTGTCGCCTGCAAATAGCGAAAGACCGTATATCGTTTGCCACATACTGACCTCCCTGGATGGGAAGATCGACGGCTCGTTCATGTCCGCACCGGAGACGATGCCGGCCCTGCGGGCTTATAGCGACATCCGGGGCCAATATGACTGCGCCGCCACGGTCTACGGGACGATCACCATGATCGAGGGCTATGCGGACGGACTGGCCCCGGTGCAGTCAAAGCAAAGCCGCAGCCTGCCCCGGAAGGATTACGTCGCGGACGCGGGAGCGGGGCATTACATCGTCTCCGTCGATCCCAAGGGAACGCTGGGCTTCCGGTCTGATACTATCGAAAAGAAGGGCCGCCCAAAGGCCCACATCATCCAGGTGCTGACAGAGCAGGTCTCGGACCGATATATCGCCTATCTCCGGGGAAAGGACATCTCCTACATCTTCGCCGGGGCGGACAGTCTGGACTGCACCGTCATGGTGAAGAAACTGAAGTCTCTGTTCGGCATCCAGCGGCTGATGCTGGCGGGCGGCGGCGTGATGGACTGGTCCTTTGCCCAGGAAGGGCTCATAGACGAGCTGAGCATCGTCCTGGCCCCGGTGGCGGACGGGGACAGGTCAGGCGCGTCCCTGTTTGAGAGCGCCGGGTTTTATGAGAGGGAACGCCCTGCGGCGTTTTCGCTCCTGTCGGCGGAGCGGAGAGACGGCGGCGTTTTATGGCTGCGGTATCTAAAGAAAAACAAAGAATAAAGAGTGATAAATGGAGGAAAGAATCATGGAATACACCCTTTTGAACAACGGCGTGAAGATGCCCATGGAGGGCTTCGGCGTCTTTCAGGTGCGGGACGCCGGTGTGTGCGAGCAGGCCGTGCTGGACGCCATCAGCACCGGCTACCGGCTCATCGACACCGCCGCGTCCTACGGCAACGAGGAGGCCGTGGGCCGGGCCATCCAAAAGTCCGGCGTGTGCCGGTGCGACCTGTTCGTGACGACGAAGCTCTGGGTGGCGGACGCCAGCTACGAGGGGGCCAAGCGGGCCTTTGAGACCAGCCTTGATAAGCTGGGCCTGGACTACCTGGACCTGTACCTCATCCACCAGCCCATGGGGGACTACATCGGCGCGTACCGGGCCATGGAGGAGCTTTACAAGGAGGGCCGGGTCCGGGCCATCGGGATGTGCAACTGCTATCCCCATGTGCTGGCGGACATCTGCGAGACGGTGGAGGTGACGCCCGCCGTGAACCAGGTGGAGCTGCACCCCTTCTTCCAGCAGGCCAAGTCTCTGGAACTGATGAAGGAGTATGAGGTCCAGCCGGAGGCGTGGGCCCCCTTCGCGGAGGGCAAGCACGGCCTGTTCACAAATCCGGTGCTGGCGGAGATAGGCAAAAAGTACGGCAAGAGCGCCGCCCAGGTGGCCCTGCGGTGGAACACCCAGCGGGGCGTGGTGGTGATCCCCAAGTCCACCCACCGGGAGCGGATGGCGCAGAATCTGGACATCTGGGACTTCACCCTGACCGATGAGGAAATGGCCTCCATCGCACCCCTGGACATCGGCCACAGCGAGATCGTGGACCACTTTGACCCGAATTTTGTCCGTGCGTTGCACGGCAGGAAATAAGGAGGATAATCCCATGGCAAAGAAGCAGACGGCGGGACATGACCGGCTGGGCGAATTTGCGCCCCAGTTCGCCCGCTACAACGACGATGTGCTGTTCGGCGAGGTCTGGGCGCGGGAGGATGAACTGTCCGCCCACGACAGGAGCATGGTCACCATCGCGGCGCTGATGAGCGGCGGCAACTTTGAGCAGCTCCGCTCCCACATCGCCCTGGGGAAAGAACACGGTATCACCCAGCAGGAGATACGCGAGATCCTCACCCACCTGGCGTTTTACTGCGGCTGGCCCAAGGCATGGAGCGCCTTCAACATCGCCAAAGAAATTTACGGAATGGAGAGGTAAATATCATGAGCAAGAAACTGGTAGCGTATTTTTCCGCCAGCGGCACGACGGCGAAGCTGGCTAAGGATCTGGCCGGGGCCGTGGATGCAGACCTCTATGAGATCAAGCCGGAGGTCCCCTATACCAAGGCGGACCTGAACTGGATGGACAGCAAGGCCCGCAGCACCGTGGAGATGAAGGACAAGTCCTCCCGCCCGGCCATCGCGGACCGGGACGCCCATGTGGAGGACTACGACGTGATCTTCGTGGGGTTCCCCATCTGGTGGTATGTGGCCCCCACCATCATCAACACATTTCTGGAGAGCTACAATTTCTCCGGCAAGAAGGTGGTGCTGTTCGCCACCTCCGGCAGCAGCGGCTTCGGCCAGACGGTGCAGGGTCTCACCGGCAGCGTGGACGCCTCCTGCCAGATCATCGAGGGCAAGGTGAATGCCTCCGCCGCAGAGATAGCTTCCTGGGCGCAGTCTCTGGGGCTGTAAGAGATGAAGCAGCTTTTCGCGCTGCTGGCGGCGATGGCCGTCATGTTGCTGGGCGGGTGTGCCCTGGCGGCGGAGGAAGGAGAGACGGATATGTCTGCCACCCATGAATCGGAGGTACGGGAGGGCGTGTCGGAGCCCAGCTATTATGACGAGATATTGGGCGCGGATTACGACACCGGCACGGGCTGGTCCTTCGAGATGATGAACAAAAAGCCCCCGCTGCCCGCCGGGAACGACACGGTGCTGAACACCCCGGCGGACCCGTCGGGAGTGCAGGTGCTCTATCTCTGGGAGGAGGGCAAGGCCCCGGCCCGCACGTCGTTCACCCCGAATATGACCGGCTACTATGACGAGTGGGACTTCCGGCCCTATGTGACGGCGCTGCCCATCCCGGAGGGCATGGAGCCCAAGGGCGCGGTGGTGCTTCTGGCGGGCGGCGCCTATCAGTTCCGGGGCGATTACACCGACACCCTTCCCACGGCGCTGCACCTGCGGGCGCTAGGATTCTACACCTTCATCGTGGACTACCGGCTGCGGCCCTATGACCAGGAGGAGGGTGCGCTGGATGTGGCCCGCGCGGTGCGGTTCATCCGCAAAAACGCGGACACATACGGCATCGACCCGGACGCCATCGCCGTCATGGGCTACTCTGCCGGGGCCATCCAGGCGGGCGAGTTTTTCATGCACTACGACGAGGACGTGACCGGCGACGCGCTGGACCCGGACTATGAGCCGGACGAGCTGGACGCCATCCCCGCCCACGCCTCCGCCTGCGGGATGATCTACGGCTTCTATGGCCGTCTGAGCGTGGGGAACATGGACCCGGCGTGGCTGGCGGAGGGCGATTTGCCGCCCACGTTCTACTGCTACGGCACCGAGGACCCCTTTTACCGGCAGTTCCAGCAGCAGCATGACGTGATCGTGGGCATGGGCATCCCCACCAAGCGGATCGTGCTCCAGGACTGGCCCCACGGCTTCGGCGGTGACGGCGGCTGGGTGGAGGATTATGCCCAGTGGCTCACGCGGGTGTTCAGCGGGACATTTTGAGGATGGGAGAGATCGAAATGGAAAAAAGACGGCTTGGAAACAGCGAACTTGTTGTAAATCCCGTGGGCCTGGGCTGCATGGGCTTCAGTCACGCCTCCGGCGACCCTATGGAAAAGACCGCCGCGGTCCGGACGCTGCGAGAGGCATTTGACATCGGCTATGACTTCTACGATACGGCGGAGGCTTACACGGGCGTCTACCCGGACGGCTCCATCTCCTACAACGAGGAGCTGGTAGGCGAGGCCATCCACGGCATCCGGGACAAGGTGGTGCTGGTGACGAAGATGGGCGTCAGCCATAACCCGGACCGCTCCCTGCGGCTGGACAGCAGCCCGGCGACCATTCGGAAAAGCGTGGAGAGAAGTCTGAAAAAGCTGAACACGGACCGCATCGACCTGTACTTCCAGCACCGCATCGACCCCAAAGTGGAGCCGGAGACGGTGGCAGAGACCATGGGCGAACTGATCCGGGAGGGCAAGATCCGCGCCTGGGGCATCTCCGAGACCACAGAGGAGTATCTGCGCCGGGCCCATGCGGTGTGCCCGGTGACGGCCATTGAAAACCGCTACTCCATGATGGCCCGGTGGCATGAAAACCTCTTTCCCGTGTGCGAGGAACTGAACGTGGCGTATATCGCTTTTTCCCCTATGGCCAACGGTTTCCTCACGGGCAAATACACGCCCGACACAAAATTCGAGGGCGCCCAGGATTACCGCCCCGGTATGCCCCAATACACCAAAGAGGGCTATGCGAAGGCGAAGGGCCTGCTGGAGCTGCTCACCGGCCTGGCGGCGAAGAAAAACGCCACCATGGGCCAGCTCTCTCTGGCCTGGATGATCAACAAAAAGCCCTACATCGTTCCCATTCCCGGTTCCCGGAAACCGGACCGGCTGCGGGAGAACTTCGCATCGGCCAATATCATTCTGACGAAGGACGAGATCGCCGCCATTGACGCCGCCTTGGACACCATGAGCTTTGACGTGTTCGGCGGCCACAGCGGAAAGTAAAAGACTAACTATTAGATGTCAAGCCTGAATTAAGGGAAATGGGCGAAAGGAAGAGAATCCGCAAGAAGGTAAAAC
>CANRNU010000063.1 GCA_947632005.1 uncultured Oscillospiraceae bacterium
GCATATGTCCACACATGGGTCAGATGTTCGATGTCATGGATATTCCCATTGGAACAGCTGATCATCTTTTCCATGATCTCGGAGATCATCAAGGCATGTCCCTCCTTTGCTCCATAATGCTGCTCGCTTTTCCTCTGGCGCCACGATCGCCAGGGTTATGTACTTTCCCGACGCAATTATAACGCGCTTTTCTCTGAGAGGCAATACATCGCTCATCTCATCGCTCGCCGTTTTCGTCACTCTCCACAAATTCTTTTCGATAAATGCAGCATATTGCTGATAAATTCCTGTTTTGGCGTCAACGTTATCAGTGGCAGTGACCCGCTGGAGATCTATACAGAGAAGGACGGGGAGGTCATTTTCAAGAAGTACTCCCCCATGGGAGAGATGAGCTCCTTTGCCGAGCAGATATGCGAGTCCATGCACAAGACGGCAGAGTATACCGCAGCCGTATGCGACCGGGACAGCGTGATCGCCGCGGCAGGTCCGGGGCGGAAGGATATTTTGGACAGGCACATCAGCCAGGAGCTGGAAGAGGTCATGGAGGGCCGCCGGGCCTACCGGGCGGAGCCGGGCGGACGGCAGGTGCCCGTCACGGACGGCGACAGCGCCCCGGCGGCGGCTGTGGCTGTGCCCATCCTCTCGGAGGGGGACGTGCTGGGCTGCGTGGTGTTTCTGGAGCGGGGCGACGGCGTCAGGGCCGGGGATACGGAACTGAAACTGGCCACCACCGTCAGCGGCTTTCTCGGCAAACAGATGGAATCATGAAATGCGGCGCGCCCTGAAAACAGGGACGCGCCGCAGATATTTTGCCCCGGCTTCAATCCGCCGGGAATACGACGGTCAATATCCACTTGAAATCCTCCACCGCATACACGGCGTGGGGGACCTTCGCAGGCATGACCAGCGCCTCGCCGGCCCTCACGATATGCTCCCTGCCGCCCACCGTGTACCGGCCTGTGCCCTCCAGCACATGGACAAAGGCGTCTCCCGTGGAGTCGTGGGTCCCGATCTCCTCGCCCTTGGAAAAGGCGAAGAGCGTCACGCTGACAGCGTCGTTCTGTGCCAGGGTCTTGCTGACGATCTGCCCGGGCTGAACGGTTATCTCGTCCGCCAGCTTCAGGACCTTCTCGTGCTCGATGTTCCTGATAAAGCTCATAGCCATGCCTCCTTTGTCAGTCCAATATGTTTCCGTCGATGGAGATGGTCACCACCTGCCAGGGGATGAACTTGCCGCTGGCCTGCAGCGCCTTCTTTGCCGCCAGTTCCAGGCCGCCGCAGCAGGGCACTTCCATGCGCAGGACGGTCACGCTTTGGATGTCGTTGCGGCGGATGATCTCCGTCAGCTTCTCGCTGTAATCCACCCCGTCCAACTTGGGGCAGCCCACCAGCGTGACCCTGCCCTGCATGAATTCCCGGTGCATCCCGGCGTAGGCATAGGCGGTACAGTCGGCGGCAACGAGCAGCCTTGCCCCCTCGAAGTACGGGGCCTGCACCGGGGCCAGCTTGATCTGCACCGGCCAGTTGCTCAGCGCGGAGGCCATGGGGGGCTGGGGCAGGCCGGACGCCGGGGCGGCGCGGCGTATCTCCCGGCTCACGGTCCCGGGACAGCTGGCAGGGTGCGTTTTCCCGGCCCTGTTCTCAGCCACGGCCTGCGCGTCATAGGCCGCGGCCTCCCGCTCCTCAAAGGTGATGGCCCCCGTGGGGCACTCTGGCAGACAGTCGCCCATGCCGTCGCAGTAGTCGTCCCGGATGAGTCTGGCCTTGCCCTCCACCAGGGCGATGGCCCCCTCATGGCAGGCGCTGGCACAGGCCCCGCAGCCATTGCATCTCTCCTGGTCGATGTGGATGATCTTTCGGACCATATTCGCTCGTTCCTCTCTGTTTTCTTGATTTTATGCCCCCAGTATAGTACAATGCGGGCAGTAAATCCGTTGGTTTTCCAACAGAGAGGCGGAAATTTTGCAGGAATATATTTCCATTTTGCGGCAGACCAGTCTGTTCGTCGGACTGGACGACGGTCAGATCGGGGCCATGGCTGCCTGTCTGGACATGCGGACGCAGCACTTCAAAAAGGGCGAGGCGGTCTATCGCAGCGGCCAGTTCATCCGCACCATCGGCATCCTGGCGGCGGGCCAGCTGATGATCCAGCGGGACGACTACTGGGGCAACCGCAGCATCGTTGACCGGATCGGCCCGGGCGAGATATTCGGCGAGGCCTTTGCCCTGCAGGAGGACGAGGCGTTTTTCCATGACGTGACCGCCCTGGAGGACAGCGCCGTGCTGTCCTTTCTGCCGGAGCGCCTGTTTGCCCTCGCCGCCGGGTCACACGGCCCGGCCATGCTCCTTGTCCGGAACCTGCTCCAGTCCCTGTCCGCCAAGAACAGGACCCTGGCCCAGAAGATCGACGTCATGGCCCACCGTACCACCCGGGAGAAGCTCATCGCCTATCTCTCCGCCCAATCCCGACGGGCGGGGAGCGCCCATTTCGACATCCCCTTCGACCGTCAGCAGCTGGCGGATTATCTGGGCGTGGACCGCAGCGCCATGTGCACCGAGCTCGGCAAAATGCGGGACGACGGTCTGCTGGCCTTCCACAGATGCACCTTCGACCTCTTTGAGGTGCGGGAGAAGTGAGTCCCGCCAAGAACAGTCCCGGAGCAGCTATGCCCTGACAAAAAGCACCCCGCAAGACTTCATGATCTTGCAGGGTGCTTTCGTTTATGTGTATATCCTGAACTCGTATCCGTCCTCGGGTCCTCCGATGGGATACCCCAGCGCTGCCGTCGCCTTTTCGATGAAAAGCCGCCGCCTGTCACACTCTTCCTTTCCCGGGACCGGGCATCACTGGCCGGTTCACAGCACATAGATGAGGATGGCCAACAGGTGCAGCACGCTGCCCGCCACCACGAACAGGTGGAAGACGCTGTGCATGTAGCGGCGCTTTTTCCCCAGCCCGTAGAGGACCGCGCCCACCGTATAGGACACGCCGCCTGCCAGGATCAGCCAGAAGCCGCCCCAGCCCACGGCCTCGACGAGCAACGGGGCCTTGAAAATGATCGCCCAGCCGATGCCGATGTAGCAGATCATGGAAAAGACCCGGTAGCGCTTCAGGTCGATGGCCGTGAGCACCGTGGCCAGGATGGTCAGCGACCAGACCACACCGAACAGCACCCAGCTGGCAGCCGGGTCGATGGGCCGCATGGCGCTCAGGACGATGGGCGTATAGGTGCCCGCGATGAGAAAATAGATGGTACAGTGGTCGATCACCTGCAGGACCCGCTTGCCCATGCCCGCGCGCAGACCATGATAGACGCTGGACATGGTGTACAGCAGGATCATGGACGCGCCGAAGACGGCGCCGCCCACCACGCCCCAGCCGTTTCTATGGAGCGCCGCCCGCACCACGCACAGCACCAGCGCCGCCGCGCCGATGGCCCCGCCGGCGATATGGGAGATCATATTGAAGTTTTCCTCGCCCCTCGTATAGTCCGGCAGTTCCCTGTCCCGGAGCTTTGTGCGCTTCACGGCATGCGCCTCCTTTTGCTTGCGCCATGATACCTCATCCGCGGCTGACGGTCGGGGCCGCGCCTCTGTCCCAGGCCGCCGCAGGGCGGCGTTTCATTCCGTCAGGAGCCGGATCGCCTTGTTGTATTTCTCCCCCCGCCGAAGCGCCTGCTCATCGACCGTGTCCAGCCTGGTCAGGTCGCTGTTGTGCCGCAGATCCGCCAGCTTGACGGCCCGCGCGATGGGATCGCTCTTCAGCCTCGCCACATAGTCCAGGTAGGGGACCGCATCGTCGTGGGTCAGCAGCGCCAGCGCGTCACAGACCGCGGGGGGAAAGCCCATCTCCGCGATGTCCTCCAGGGTGTAGTCCGTGTCCTCCGCCACATCGTGGAGCAGCGCGGCGATGACGGTCTCCTCCGTCTCCATCTGCTCCGCCACATGGAAGGGGTGATATACATACGGCATCCCGCTCTTGTCCACCTGGTCCCTGTGCGCCGCAAAGGACAGCTTCAGCGCCCGCTTTGTCAGTTCCGTATAGATCATGGCGTCCGCCTCACTCCCGGATGAACTTCCTGTCCGCCGCGGGGATGGCGTCGTCGGACACATACCGCTCCACCCGCATGTGCAGGCCGTACTTCTCCCGCAGGGCCTCGATCCTGCCCATCATCGGCGACGCGTGGTGTATGTCCAGGGACGGCTGGTCTTTCCAGCTGTCGATGAGCAGCACGGTGCCGGCGTCCTCCATGGGGAAGAAATACTCGTACCGGAGGTTGCCCTCCTCGGCCCGGATGTCCGCCACGACGCCGCTCTCGGTCATCTCCCTGGCAAAGTCTCTGGCGCTGCTGCCGGCGCCGGTGTAGTAGATATTCACTGTGATCGCCATGTTCGCAGCCTCCCTTCCTGCGTCCGGCCCGCGTCAGGCGTCCGCATCCGGCTGCTGGCCGTCATGGGCCAGCCACTTGCACTCGCTCAGCTCCATGTGGGTGAACACGGCCCGGAACGACGAGTCCTCCGGGCTGCAGGCATATACGCCGAAGCGGACCTCGCCGGCCGCCTCCCACAGGTGGCAGATGCGCATCTGGGAAAAATGGACGCCGTCCGGCGAGCACTCGATGCAAAAATCATCCTCCCGCCGGCTCAGGCGGTACCACATGGACCTGACCGACGGGTCGATCTCCGTGGTGGCCCAGTCCGAATAGCCGTGGTTGGTGACCACGCTGCCCAGATGCTGGAACCGCTCGTTCTCATACTCGATGGAGCCCTTGAGCCAGTTTTCGCTGTCCAGGTACAGCACCACGCCGCACTGGTCAAAGCGGTGGGAGCTCTCAAAGGCGGTCTTCACCGTGAAGGAGAAAAACCTTTCGTCTGTCCGCATTTGCAGGACCGGGGCGCTGTCGTTGCGGAAATGGTAATAGGTCCTCTGCCACAGGTCGGTGTGGGGCTTTGTGACGATCTCCAGCCTGCCGTCTCCCATGGAATACGATGCGGGCTCCCGCGTCCACTCCCATGTGTTCAGATCGATCCGGTCATATGTCATTGTCTTTGCCTCCCAATATCCCTGAGCTGTCGCTCATGAGCGATACATTTACATTTTACCGCAAAGCGGTCCTTTTGGCAATTTGCTTTGCCGGTGACCGTCCTAAAACTTATCCCTCATCCGCACGGCGCGGCATCGTTGTGCACCGCATCCCCGCCTGCGGCCAGCCGTCTCGGGGACATGACGGCGGCTGTCCCCGCATAGGGATTGAACGGAGGGACGAGTATGCTGAAATGGATCGCGGCGTTCAACGCCGCAGTGAACAGATCGGTCTGGGGCGTGCCCGCCATGCTCTGCATCGCGGGGGTGGGGCTGTACCTGAGCGTCGGGACGGGCTTTGTCCAGCTCCGGCGGTTCGGCTATGCCATCCGCCATACCCTGGGCCAGTTCTTTGACCGGCAGGAGCCGGCTGACGGGGCCATGACACCCTTTCAGGCGGTGTGTACGGCCCTGGCGGGCACTGTGGGCACCGGGAACATCGCCGGCGTGGCCGGGGCCATCGCCCTGGGCGGGCCGGGGGCGGTGTTCTGGATGTGGGTCTCCGCCGTGCTGGGCATGTGCACCAAGTTCTCCGAGGTTGTCCTGGCCGTCCGTTACCGGGAGCGGAACGCCGAGGGCGACTGGGTGGGCGGGCCCATGTACTGCATCAAAAACGGCCTGGGTCAGAAATGGCATTTTCTGGCGGTCCTGTTCTCCCTGTTCGGGACCATCGCCGTGTTCGGCACCGGCAACGCCACCCAGGTCAACACCATCGTCACCGCGCTGGACGCGGCCATCGTCAGCTATCATCCCCTGGAGCAGGACGTCCTGGGGCAGTTTGACCTTCTCACCGGCGCCGTGATGGCGGTCTGCACCGCGCTGGTGCTGCTGGGAGGCGTGCGGCGCATCGGCCAGTTCACCGAAAAGCTGGTGCCCCTCATGGCCCTTCTGTACATCATCCTGGCCCTGGGGGTGGTGCTCTTCCGCATCGACCGCGTCCCAGCCGTATTCGCCGCCATTTTCCGGGGCGCCTTCCAGCCCCGGGCGGTCACCGGCGGCGCGGTGGGCTCGCTGTTCGTCAGCATGCGCCGGGGCGTCTCCCGGGGCATCTTCTCCAACGAGGCCGGACTGGGCACCGGCTCCATCGCCCACGCCGCGGCGGATACCTCCGAGCCGGTCCGGCAGGGGCTGTTCGGCATCTTTGAGGTGTTCGCCGACACCATCGTCCTCTGCACCCTGACCGCCCTGGTCATCCTGTGCAGCGGCACGGCGGTGCACTACGGCAAGGCGGCGGGGGCCGGCCTCACCATCTCGTGCTTCACCGCCTCCTACGGCAAATGGGCGTCCCTGTTCACCGCAGCGGCCCTCATCTGCTTCGCCTTTTCCACCATCATCAGCTGGGGCCTGTACGGCGCCCGGTGCGTGGAGTTCCTCTTCGGCACGAAGGCCATCCGGCCATTCATGGTGCTCTATTCCCTGGTGGCCATCCCGGGCGCCACGGTGGACCTGGGCCTTCTGTGGGACGTCTCGGACACCTTCAACGGCCTCATGGTCATCCCGAATCTGACAGCCGTGGGTCTGCTGTCCGGGACCGTGTTCCGGCTCACAAAAGAGTATTTTTCCGGTCGGGACCGCCTGTGAGCGGGCAGCCTGGGCAGGGCACAGGCCCCGTCACCTATCCCCGGTCCCGGCGCGGAACTGGCCGGGGGTGCAGCCATAGGTCTTCCTGAACAGGGCGCTGAAATAACGCCCGTCCCGGAACCCCACGTCCCGGGCGATCTGGCCGGAGCGCCGGTCGGTGCCCCGCAGAAGGCTCCTGGCCAGCTCCATCCGCCTGCCGGTGACGAACTGGGTGAAGGTGCAGTCCAGCTCCCGGCGGAACAGCGCCGACAGATAACTGGCCGTGACGCCCGCATGGGCTGCCGTCTCTGCCAGGGACAGCGCCGGGTCGGTAAAGTGCCCTCGCACATACTCCAGCGCGCTTCCCAGCGCGCCGGTCTTTCCCCCGCCGGACGTCTCATCCCGCAGGGCCACAGCCGTCTCAAGGGTCTCCCGCAGGAAGCGCTCCGGCTCGGCGGCTCCTTCCGTCCAGGGTCCCAGCCGGTCCGCATACCGCTCCCGGGGCACGCCCAGCTCCCGGACGAACTTCTCCGCGGTGAACCGGGCGCTGAGCAGGATATAGTCCCGAAAGGGCAGAGAGCCCATGGCCCCGCCCAGGTCCCGCAGATATCCCCGCACGAAGGCGGATACCTGCTCCCGGCTGCCGCTGTGCAGAAATGTCTGTATCACAGCCGGGTCCGCCCCCTCCGGCATGGCATCCGGAAGCGGGGCCCCCTCCGGGGGCTGTCCCGGGGACAGCTCCATGCCGGGCCGGAACACATGCCGCTCCGGCCGGATGACCCGCAGCGCCCGCAGCCGGGACGCCTGCTGAAAGCAGGCCGGAAGCTCTTCCAGCCCAGCCGCCGGACGGCTGACGGCCAGGTACCAATCCTCCACGCCGCCCCGGGCATATTCCTCCTCCACGGTGCGGATGCACCGCTCTGTCAGCTTCTCCATCCGGCGGGCCTCTCCCTTGAGCAGCACGGCGCCCAGACCCGGCGTCAGCTCCACGGGCATATACTCCGAATACTTCAGGAAATACCCGTAAAGCGCCCCCCGGGCCGCAGCCGCCGGGTCGGAGAAAAAGCCCGACTCCCGACCGCCGGAGGGCAGGTCGAACAGCGCCACCGCATAGCTCTCCGCCTCCAGCTCCACGCCGATGCGCCGGGCCGCGGCCACAGCCGCCTCCGGCTCGATCTGTCCCGCCGTCAGCTGCTCGAACAGCCACCGGCGCACATAGGGGATGAGCTCCGGGTCCCGGAGCACGTCTTCCATCGT
>CANRNU010000064.1 GCA_947632005.1 uncultured Oscillospiraceae bacterium
CGGCCGAAGGACCGCTGGGCCAGCAGGTCCAGGCTCATGCCGGTCTTGCTGCCGATGTAGCCCAGCGCGCCGGTGTAGGCGCCCAGGATGACGCCGCCGATGAGCACGGCCCAGACGAAGCCGCTCAGGTCCATGCCGTTGCCCAGCTTGGCTCCCACCGACATACTGGCGGAGAAGAAGGTGAAGCCCAGCATGATGAAGAACATGGGCCAGAAGCCCTTCCGGGCGGTCTGGGGGACGCTTTCCAGGGAGTAGTCCTGGTCTTTGACAGGGGTCTTGGGTTTCTCGTTCATTTTCATTCCTCCTCGGTTTTCTGGTGTCGCGGAGGCGCGAAAAAACGCGGCTCTCCGTCAAGGAAAGCCGCGTTGCTGCACACGGAAAGGCCCCGGTCGGGCCACAGTCCTTGGAGGCCTCTCAGGACCTCATTAAAAGCACCGTGGGCATTATAGTCTGTACTGCCGACCCTGTCAACGGGTTTCTCAAATTTCGACGTTTCGCCAAAACCTGTCCGCCCGGCTCCGGGGAATTTTTGGGGAAATGACAACCCGTCACCGGCGCCTTTCAGGACCCCGCCGGGGCGATCATTTCCAGAAGCTGCTCCGGGGTGACGCTGTCGTTGACGGAGAAGCGTTTCAGCCCCATCAGGGACTGGGGCAGTCCCCGGACGACGGTGTTCACGCCCTCTCTCGTCCCCAGCGTGACCTGGATCCCCTGCTGGGCATACACGGCCTGGGTCAGGTCGCTGTATACGCCCAGGGGATAGGCCAGCACATTCACCGGCCCGCCGGACACCGGCTCCAGCGCGGCCCGGCTCATGGCCAGGTCGATGGTCAGCGCAGCCATGAAATCCTCCTCCGTCTCCCCGGGGAGCATGGACGCCGACGTCCTGGCCGGACCTGTCTCATACGCCGCAGACTGGTGCATGTCATAGGTATGGCTCTGGATGTCCATCACACCGGAGGCTACCATCTCCCGGGCCTGGTCGGCGGAGAAATGGGGGTGGATGGGATATCCCGTGTCCTTATAGGTGTCCCTGCCCATGGACACGCCGATGGCAAAGATGGTGCCCTTCATCCCGTACCGGGCCAGGATGGGCCAGGCGTATTCATAATTGCTGGCGTACCCGTCGTCAAAGGTGATGAGCACCGGCTTGTCCGGCAGGACCGCCCCGGCGTCCTGCACATAGGCGATGAGTTCGTCAAAGCCGATGGCCGTATACCCCGCCGCCTTCAGCGCCGCGATCTGCCCTTCAAAGTTGGCCGGCGTGACCGTCACGTCGTTGGGGTCCGTGTCCGTCAGGTGGTGATACATGAGCACCGGCACCTGGGCCGTGAAGGTCTCCTCATCCAGCGGCGCCGCGTCCCAATAGGCGTCCAGGCGCTCCTCCACTGTGTCCGCCGTCACATATACGCCGAAGTCCTCCGGCATATACACGCTCTCGTCCCCGAACATCCGGGCCAGGGCCATGGCCCCCTGGGCGTTGCGGAAATGCGACTCGTCATAAAAATACCGCGGCTCGAAGCTGACAGAGGAATAGGAGAAGTCCCAGTAATCCGTCACCTGGGCCAGGGACCGGTAAAACTCCTCCACCTGCTCCCGGGGAAAGCAGGAGAGGACCTCATGGTAGACCGGCCCGCAGACCACGTCCAGCCGCACGCCTTTCTCCGCGCACATGTCCCGGATCTGGGCCACGCTCTCCATGCAGCCCTCCGTCTCCGTCAGATCCTGCTCCTTCCCGGAAAAGTCCTCAAAGACGGGATTGGCCCGGAGATAGGCCGGCAGATCGCCGATGGTCTCCACATCCCGCTGGGTCTTGTCATAGGCGCCGGTGGCGGCGTCAAACACGTCGAAGGTCTGGGGCAGCCAGGTATCGTTCGTCCAGTCCCGGAGCTTGGCCAGTCCATAGCTGGGGGAGGCGAACAGGTACTGCGCCCAGAACGCCGCCGGAGAGGACCCGTCCGCCTGGCAGTGCATCCGACCGGTCACGGTCCTGCTGTCATAGCCATAGGTCGCGCCGTTTTTGATGTACACATTCACGACCAGGTTCTTCACCGTATAGTTGTCCAGCATATACGCGGCCATGTCGGCCACGTCCGCCATATCCGCGCCGTACATGAACAGATTGTAAAAGCGGCCGCCGTAATAGTCGTTGAGCTGCTGGGTGGGGAAGGAACTGGTACCGGAGCAGCCGATGATGTAGGAGTCGTACTCGTCATGGTGCTCCTGCAGCCAGGCGAGCTTCGCCACCCGGGGATTGTTGGTCTCGTCATAGCTGTACCAGTCGAACAGCCGGTCTCCAAAGACGCCGAAGGGGTCGGTGAGCAGGTTGAAGCCGGCCAGCAGCGCCCCCAGGAGCAGCGCTGTGCCCAGAAAACACCACAGCCAGCGTTTGGCCGACATATCCTCCCCTCCCCTCCGAAAAGCTCAAAACTGCCGGTAGATGAACTCCGACGCGATATAGCTGCCCCGGAACACTCCCAGCAAAAGCAGCAGGACCATGGGGACCGCCATCGCCAGCCACTGGACGGCAGCGTTCTGCCGGGCCAGGGCCTGCCGCACGGACCCCCGCCGCTCCTGGTACAGCTCCACCGCCAGGACGGCTGCCGTGCCCAGGCCCACGACCCACAGATCTCCGGCGGTGAGACCCATCTGAAGCAGGGTCCCGTCCCACAGCTGCCCCAGCCGGCACTGGCCCGGGGTCACCGCCGCCGCCAGCAGTCCCGCCGCTTCGGCAAGACTGGGCGAACACGTCAGGTACCGGCCCAAAAACACGATCAGGGCCGTCCTTCCCATCTGAAGGCCGCGCCAAAGACGGGCCTGCTCCCGGATGCCCATCCTTGTCCGGGCTCGCTGGAACGGTCCCTCCAGCGCCTGGGACCCGGTGATGATCAGCCCGTTCCACAGACCAAAGACGATGTACCGGGCGCCCGCCCCGTGCCACAGTCCCACCAGCAGATAGACGGCCACGGTGGCGAGCGCGGCGGGGACCAGCTTGCCCGGCTTTCCGCCCCACCGGCGGCGGGACCACCGGCCCAGCCGCAGAAAGGGGGCGGACAGGACCAGCGGATAAAACACATAGTCCCGCATCCATGTCCCCAGGGTGATGTGCCACCGCCGCCAGAACTCCGCCAGGGACCGGGCAAAGATGGGCCGGCGGAAATTCTCCGCCAGACCGACGCCAAAGCACCGGGCTGCGCCCCGGGCGATGTCGATGCCCCCGGAGAAATCGCAGTACAGCTCCACGCTGTACATCAGCACCGCAAACGCGCCCACCGCGCCTCCGTACGCGCCCGCATCCGCCCAGAAGCTGCTGACCAGCACGGCGGCCCGGTCTGCCACCACCATCTTCTTCAAATACCCCCACAGAAGCAGCTGGATGCCGTCCCGGAGGTTTTCCGCCGCAAAGGGGTGGGGCTCTGTCAGCTGGGGCGCCAGGTCGTCAAAGCGGCCGATGGGGCCCTGGACCATCTGGGGAAAGAAGGACGTGAACAGGGCAAAGCGGAGCAGATCCCGCTCCGCCGGGACCTTGCCCCGGTATCGGTCGATCACATAGCCCGCGGTCTGGAGCACGAAAAAAGACACGCCCAGCGGCAGCAGCAGACCCAGGCGGACCTGCGCCGCCGGCAGAAGGGCGTTCAGATACTTCACCGCAAAGAGCATGCCGAGATCCAGCGCCAGCGCCGCGGCTGCCACCGCCGTCCTCCGCCGGCGCGCATGAGGCGCCCGCCGGTCCAGCGCCTCCAGCGCCAGGCCCGCGCCCCAGGCGATGACCGTGGAAAACGCCAGGTACCCCGCCATGACCACGCCGCCGGCCAGATAAAACCCGCAGCTGGCCGCCAGCAGCACCAGCCACCGGACCTTTCCCGGCGCCAGATAGTAGACCGCCACCGTCCCCGCCAGAAACAGGACGAACCCCCAGGAGACAAAGGTCATGGCGCTACCGCTTCTTCCGCCGGAGCATGTCCAGCATGGTGTCCACGGAGCGGAAATTCTCCGGCACCAGATCCACCGCCGTGAGTTTCACCCCAAACACGTCGATCATCTCCGCCACCGCCGTCACCAGGTCCAGCGACTGCAAAAGCCCGTCCCTGACCAGGTCCTGCTCATGGGCAAAGTCCACGCCGGGACAGATGTCCTGCAGCAGCTGAAGGAGAGTTTCCCGGTCCGTCATATCGTTCGTCCTTTCTCATTCTGTCGATCACGGTACAGCAGGACGGTGGAGCACCACCCGTCCGGCGCATATCCGCACTGTCTGTACAGCGCCAGGGCGGGACCGTTGTCCGCCCCGGCCCAGACCCGGCTGCGCATATCCCCCGCCATGGCCAGATACCCGGCGATCAGACGCCGCGCCGCGCCCTGCCGCCGCAGGTCCTGCCGGACCGCCAGATGCCGCAGCTCCGTCTCCCACGGCCTGCGGACAAAGTGTAGCACGCCCGCCGCCCGGCCTGTCCCGTCCCGGACGCAGAGGATCTCCCCTGCCCGGAGCGCCCTGTCCAGCTCCTCCCCCCCGGGCAGCCACCCGGTATAGGGGGAGAAGTTCTCCTCCAGCAGCGCCCGCACCGCGTCCACGTCGGCCGGGCCGGCCAGTTCCGCTCCGCCGTCAGGCGCCGCCCCGGCCCACGGGCCCGCTTCCCGGGTCAGGCGAAGCCGCTCCAGCACCCGGCGAAAGCCCGCCGCCTCCCAGAACACGCCGGCCTCCTCCAGGGCCCCGTCCGTCCTCCGGCGGGGCATCTCCACCACCGTGTCCCGGGGAAAGCCGCCGGTCCAGGGCTCGGACGGCTCTGTCAGATAAAAGAACATCCTGTCGCCCCAGGTCCGCCGGCACAGCAGCGCCAGCCCGCCTGCCCAGCGCCGGGCATACAGCGTGCCTGCCCCGATCTCCCGGGCAAGCTCCTCCCGGTCCATCGCGCAGTTGGTACGCACGCCCGGTCGCAGCTGCTCGCACAGGAGCGGCTCCAGGGCCTCATAACTGCCGACCTTCCGCAACTTGTCCCCTTTCTGCCTTTCGGCGTCCGTGGTAGTCCTGCTTTCCGATTATAGCATACCGCCCATCCTCCGCGCAAGCCGGGCCCGGCACAGGAAAGACGCCGCCCGGCGGGCGGCGTCTTTCTGTTTTATTTCCTGCCCCGCCTGGCGAAGACCAGGTCGGACTGCCGGCCTTCCCGCAGGTCCTTTTTCACCAATTCCAGCCGCTCCTGCAAATGCTCGGCCAGGGCCCGGGAGGTATGGAAGGGACGGAAGAAGTGGTATTTCTGGGCGTTCCGCTCCTGGACGGAGCGGAGATGGGCCTTCAGATTCTCGTACCGGATGACCACATCGTTCTCCTCGGCGAACTGTTTGAGCTTTGCCGTGAGCTGCACGGAGTGGGCCAGGTCGATGAAAAACACGCCGTAAAACATGCCGATGACGAAGGAGAAGGCCAGATTCTGCGCCAGCCATTGCAGCGCGCCCAGGATATGCGGGTGGATAAAAAAGTAATACGCCGCCCCCAGCACGGCCCAGGCCAGGGAGAATTTTGGGCAGATGATGCCCTGGATGTTGCCCCACTCATGGCTGTAGTCCCACAGCCGCACCTTGGCGACCCGGATCATGAGGATGCCTGCCACATACTCGATGGCGGTCATACACACCGCCATCCACAGAAACAGCACCGCCTTCTCCCAGAAGGGGTCGGAGATCAGCCCGGTATTCTCCAGGCTGGCGATGAGGAACAGGATACACAGCCCCGCCCCGTACAGGGGCAGATACGGGCCGGTGCAGAACCCGGGGTTGATCCACTTCCGCTCCGGATTGGCCGCGGAGATGAACCGCCGGAAAAACAGCTCCAGCACCCACCCGAACACCGAACCGATGAAAAACAAAAACGCCAGCGTCAGAAATAGTCCCATGCTCTCACTCCTTTTCTCCATGATTATTATGATATCACAGCGGCGCCGCCAGAAAAATAGGCAAAATGACGTTTTTCCCCAAATATCGCCGCCTCAGGTCCGGTTGCCGGTTGCGTCCAACCTATAAGTCATGCTATAATGCGCGGAAGAGGTGTGCAGTCAATGGATACAGAGCAGAAGTCCCCGGCAGGGGCCTCCATCGTGAAAAAGGCGTTCGTCACGTCCATACCGGTCATGGCGGGCTATATCGTGCTTGGCATCGGCTTTGGCATATTGCTGCGGGACGCGGGCTACGGGGTCCTCTGGGCCTTTGCCATGAGTCTTCTCATCTACGCCGGGTCCATGCAGTATGTGGGCGTGAGTCTGCTGACCGGCGGCGCGTCGTTTCTCACGGCCATCCTGACCACGGTCATGGTCAACGCCCGGCATCTGTTTTACAGCATCTCCATGATCGGCCGGTACCAGGACGCGGGCCGGTATAAGCCCTATCTGATCTTCGCGCTGACCGATGAGACCTACTCCCTGCTGTGCGGCGGGGAGACCCCGGAGGGGGCCGACCCGGACCTCTATCGCTTTTTGGTATCTCTGTTCGACCAGTGCTACTGGGTGACCGGCAGCGTGCTGGGCAGCATCTTGGGCGCGGCGCTCCCCTTCAGCACGGAGGGCATCGAATTTTCCATGACGGCGCTGTTCATCGCCTCCTTCACCCAGCAATGGCTCACCACCCGTCAACATCTGCCCGCGGTCGTGGGGCTGCTGGGGACCCTGGGCTGCCTGCTCCTCTTCGGGTCCGAGAATTTCCTCATCCCCGCCATGCTGGTGATCACGGCAGTGCTGACGCTCCTGCGGCCCAGGCTCGCCCGGAAAAAGGAGGGCGCACAATGACCTCCAACACCCACGCCGCCGTCCTGGTGGCCATCATGGCCGTGGTGACCATGCTGCTTCGCTTTTTGCCCTTCCTGATCTTCCGCCGGGGACGGAAGACCCCCGCCTATATCTCCTACCTGGGAGACGTACTGCCCCAGGCTATCATCGGCATGCTGGTGATCTACTGTCTGAAGGACACGGTCCTGACCCGCGCCCCCTACGGCCTGCCGGAGCTGCTGGCCGGGCTGGCGGTGGTGGGCCTGCAGGCGTGGCGGCGCAGCTCCCTCATCAGTATCCTCTCCGGCACCGCCATCTACATGCTCCTGATCCGGGTGCTCTGACCGCCCGCTCAAATGAAAAAGCACACCGCATCAGAGGGAGCGTCATAAGACAGTACAATATCGAATTTCGGGAATGGCGTGGCGTTTGTCACGCCATTTCCTCTTGCATCAGCTCTTGGATAGGGATGATGCCCACAAAGTCATAGGAGATGTGGATGTTCTGGCGGCGCTTGCCGCTGCTCTTGTCCGGGGCCTCAATGTAGATGGCCTTTACCAACTCATGCAGCGCATACGGCGTCAGTTCTTCTGGCCTAACATATTTGTGTGCTTGCTTAATAAAGCGATCCACATCACT
>CANRNU010000065.1 GCA_947632005.1 uncultured Oscillospiraceae bacterium
TCCAGCACCACCATGGAGAAGATGCTGGTGCCCGCGGACACGTTGCCGGTCCGGGGCGCCACGGCGTTGGTGGCGGTCATGCCGGTGCCTGCGTCGCCCTCGGGGGGCGCGAAGCGCACGCCCGCCGGCAGCAGGCCCTCCAGCTTCGCCGCGCCGGCCTCGGTGAGACAGCCGGCGTCCTCGCCTGCCTGGAGCACCTTGGGCAGCAGGTCGGCCAGACGCCAGGGCAGGCCCCGGGGCGCGATGAGCGCGTCGAACTTTTCCATCATGCCCGGGTCATAGTCCTGTCCGTCGGGCCCGATGGGGAACATGCCGCTGGCCTCGCCCACGCCCACCGCGTTCACGCCGGTGAGGGCGTGGTGGACATAGCCCGCCAGGGTGGTGATGTGCCGGATGCGGCTCACGTGCTCCTCCCCGTTGAGGACCGCCTGATAGAGATGGGCGATGCTCCAGCGCTGGGGGATGTTGAAGCCGAACAGGGCGGTCAGCTCCGCCGCGGCGGGGCCGGTGATGGTGTTCTGCCAGGTCCGGAAGGGTACCAGCAGGTCCCAGTTCTCGTCGAAGGCCAGGTAGCCGTGCATCATGGCGGACACGCCCATGGCCTGGATGCCCTCCCGGTGCTCCACACCGGACAGGGCCTTTTTCAGGCCGGCCCAGACCTCGTCCAGAGAGTAGGTCCACACGCCGTTTTCATAGGAGCTGGCCCAGGTATAGTCGCCCGTGGAGACGGGGCGGTACGCCCCGTCTATGGCCACGGCCTTGATGCGGGTGGAGCCGAACTCCACGCCCAGATAGAGTTTATCATCCATCGGCTCAGACCTTCTTTTTGTTCTTGCGCATCAGCACCACGCTCTGGATGACCAGGAACAGGCAGATCATCGCCGCCACGGTGATGTTGGTCCACCAGGCCTCGTCCAGGCCGATGGAGGAGACGATGTTCTTGATGGTGCCCAGACTCAGCACGCCGAAGAAGGTGCCGGCGATGTTGCCCACGCCGCCGGTCAGCAGGGTGCCGCCGATGATGGAGGAGGCGATGGCGTTCATCTCATAGCCGCTGGCGTGGGAGGGAGAGCCGGAGCCCACATGCAGGAAGTACACGAACGCGCCGATGCTGGCCAGGACGCTGCACATCAGGTGGGCATAGAACTTGTTGCGCTTGACGTTGATGCCCAGCATGTTGGCGCTCTGGTTGTTGCCGCCCACAGCGTAGAGGCTGCGGCCCAGCTTGGTCCAGCGCAGGATGATGAACAGCACCACGACCACCACCAGCGCCACGATGACGCCGATCTCCACATAGGCCGGGACGAACTTGCCCAGCTTGTTCACAGAGCCGAAGGGCAGGTGGATGCGGGTATTTTTCAGGGCCTGGAAGCCCTCGTGGGCCACGTTGAACTGGGTGTTGTTGACGATGGTGGTCATGCCCTTGGCGAAGAACATGCCCGCCAGGGTGATGATGAAGGGCTGGATCTCCAGATACGCGATCAGGAAACCCTGCACCACGCCGAAGGCCACGCCGATGCCCAGGGCCAGCAGCATGGCAGTGAATACGCTGCCGCCGCCGTAGTCCAGATGCACCGCGCAGCTCATGCACACCAGCGCGGTCAGATAGCCCACGCTGATATCGATGCCGCCGGTGATCATCACCAGGCTCATGCCGCAGGCCAGGATGATCAGCGCCGCGTTCTCGTTGAGCAGGTTGCAGAAGGTCTGGGGCTTCAGGAACGCGCCCTTGAGAAAGACCATGGCAAATACGTACATCAGCACGAAAACGGTGATGGTGATGGTCAGAAGGGTATTGGTGTCGGACATACCGTGCTTTTTCAGGAGAGTTTTGTCCTCTTTCATCTCATGCTGCCTCCTTTGCCGGTTTTGCGGAGCCGCTCTTCTTGCGCAGGCTGCCGAGCTTTTCCTTCACGGCCGGCGCGCTCATGACCACCAGGATCACCACCACCACGGCCTTATAGGCGGGCAGGGCGCTGGAGTCCACGTTGAACTTGAACAGGGTGGTGGTCAGGAATTGGATGACGTAAGCGCCCAGAATGGAGGCGCCCATGTTGAATTTTCCGCCGCCCAGGGCGTTGCCGCCCAGGGCCACCGCCAGGATGGCGTCCATCTCGATGTCCTTGGCCACCACGGAGTAGTTGATGGTGGAGAAGCGGCTGACCTTGATGTAGCCGGCCACCGCCACGCACAGGCCCAGGATCACATAGGCCAGGAACTTGATCTTCTCCGGGTTGATGCCGTTGAGCCGGGAGGACTGGGCGTTGATGCCCACCGCCTGGGTGTACAGGCCCAGGTTGGTGAATTTCAGCGCCAGGAAGATCAGCACCATGCACGCGATGGCAATGAAGATGGGGGTGGGCACCGGGCAGCCGGGGATGAAGGTGCCCGCGTAGGAGAAGGTGGGGTCGCTGACGATGGGCAGCTGGTTGTTGTTGATCCAGGCGGCGATGGAGCGGCCCGCGGTGAACAGGATCAGGGTCGCCACCATGGGCTGGATCTTCAGGTATGCCACCAGGATGCCGTTGAAGGCGCCGAAGAGCATGCTCACCACGCAGCAGACCAGGAAAGCCACCCAGATGGGGGCCTGGAGGGTGGAGGAGGCGTTGGCGCCGCACAGGATACGCAGCATCACGCTGCCGGCGATGGCGATGGTGGCGCCCACGCTGATGTCCTGTCCGCCGGAGGCGGCGGTCACCAGCGTCATGCCGATGGCCAGGATGGCCAGCTCCGAGGCGTTGTCCAGAATGGTGATGAGATATCCGGACAGGACAGGGTCGCCGGCGCTGTTGGTACCCAAGGTGATCTTAAAGAAGGCGGGGTCCGCGATCAGGTTGAACAGCACCAGAGCCAGCAGAGCGGCAATGGGGATGAACAGCTGCTGCCGGATCAGGCCCTTCAGGATCTCGCCGACGCTGCGGCTCTCCTTTTTGACGGGGGTCTTCGTCTCTGTGCTCATTTCGCTTCACCTCCTGCGATGGTCGCCATGATCATGTCCTGATTCAGGTCCGCGCCCTTCAGCTCGCCCACGACCTTCCGGTCGCGCATGACGATGAGCCGGGAGCAGGTGTTGAGCATCTCGTCGGTCTCGGAGGAGATGAACGTGACGCTCTTGCCCTCGCTGGCCAGCTGGAGGACCAGCTTCTGTATCTCTGTCTTAGTGCCCACGTCGATGCCCCGGGTGGGTTCGTCCAGGATCAGGTACACCGGGTTGGTGAGCAGCCACCGGGCCACGATGCACTTCTGCTGGTTGCCGCCGGACAGGGAGTTGATGGGAGTGTCCGAAGAGGCGGTCTTGATCTCCAGCTTCTTGATGTACTCGTCGGCAAAGGCCTCTGCCTGGGCCCGGGAGAAGGGTTTGAAGAAGCCCTTCATCACCTGCAGGGCCAGGATGATGTTGTCCCGTACCGACAGATCGCCCACGATGCCGTCCAGCTTCCGGTCCTCGGGCAGATACCCGATGCCCAGCTTCATGGCGTCCAGGGGCTTGTGGATCTTCACGGGCTTGCCGTCCATCTTGACGGTGCCGCCGCTGGTCCGGTCCGCGCCGAAGATGGCCCGGACGCACTCGCTCCGACCGGAGCCCAGCAGGCCGGTGAAGCCGTTGACCTCGCCTTTGTGGATGGAGAAGTCGAAGGGCTTGATGCCAGCGGTGCTGGCAAGCTGCTCCGCCTCCAGCACGGGCACGGACGACATATCCACGCCCTCGTCGCTGGCCTTCTTGATGTCGCTGATGTCCCCCAGCTCCTTGCCCAGCATCTTGGATACCAGCTGGACACGGGGCATCTCCTCGATGACGTACTCGCCCACCAGCTGGCCGTCCCGCAGGACGGTGATCCGGTCGCAGATCTCATAGACCTGGTCCAGGAAGTGGGTGACGAAGATGATGCCAACGCCCCTGGCCTTCAGGTCCCGCATGAGCTTGAAGAGCTTTGCCACCTCCGACTCGTCCAGGGAGGAGGTGGGCTCGTCGAGGATCAGGACCTTGCAGTCCATGTCCACCGCCCGGGCGATGGCCACCATCTGCTGCACCGCGATGGAGCAGCTGGAAAGCTGCTGGCCGGGGGCCGCCGGGATGTCCAGATCCGCCAGGATCTTGCCGGCGCCTTGGTTCATCTTCCGCCAGTTGGTGATGCTGCCCTTGGTGCGGCCGATGTACATGTTCTCCGCCACCGTCAGGTTGGGGCAGAGGGTGATCTCCTGATACACCGTGCTGATGCCGATGTTCTGGGCGTCCTGGGGGGAGCGGATGGTCACGGCCTTGTCGTGGCCGGCCATGTAGATCTCGCCCTCATCTTTGGGATAGACGCCGGTCAGGCATTTGATGAGCGTGGATTTGCCCGCGCCGTTCTCGCCCATCAGGGCGTGTACCTCGCCGGCGCGCAGGGTGAAATCCACGTTCTGCAGGGCCTTGACGCCGGGAAAGAACTTGCTGATCCCGCGCAATTCCAAAACTGCGCCTTCCTGCATTGCATTCGCCTCCTAGAAATCAAATACACGCGGTGCGGTATGAAAATACCGTACCGCGTGTTGGTGTAAATTTGCGGGAATTTATTCGGCAGCTTCCTCTTCGGCGGGCTCTTCAGCGGCGTCCTCAGCGGGCTCCTCGGCCTCGGCTTCCTCAGCCATCTCCTCAGAACCAACACCGATGCCGGAGGCGTCGATGTCTTCCTGGGTGATGGTGGCGGCGTCAAAGCCGACCTCTTCCATGATGATGGTCTTCTCGGCGGGCTCGTTGCCGGCCATCAGGTCCTTGATGATGCTGTCGATGGTGTCAGCCTGGAAGGGGTTGCACTGGCCGTCGTAGTTCCAGCGGCCGGCGAGCACTTCCTCCAGCGCCCACTTGTTGCAGTCGAAGCCCATCACGATGACGTCGCCGTCAACGCCGTGGGAGATGTTGGCCTTGTCCAGAGCGGCAACAGCGCCGCGGGCCATGTCGTCGTTCTCGGCGTAGATGACGTTGAACGCCTCGCCGGAGTCGATGACGGACTGCACGATCTGCTGGGCGGTCTCAGCGTTCCACTCAGCGGTCTGCTGGGCAACGATGTTCCAGCTGTCCTCAGCGGCGACCTTCTCGTCCAGAGCACCGGTGCGGCCCACCTGCGCGGCGGAGCCCATGACGCCCTGGATGTGGATGATGTTGTACTCGTCCAGACCCTGGTCAGCCAGCCAGTTGACAGCGGTCTCGCCTTCCTTGGCCATGTCGGACACGACGGAGGCCACATACAGGCTCTCGTCAGCCTCGATGGTGCGGTCGAACAGGATGACATAGATGCCGGCGTCAGCGGCGTCCTGCAGCACGCTGTCCCAGCCAGTGGTGGCGGCGGCGGAGATCAGGAGGAAATCGACCTCTTCCTGAATGAACTGCTTGGCGGCAGCGATCTGCTCGTCGTTCTTCAGGCTGTAGAAGGTCTTGGCCGCATAGCCGTTCTCCTCGCAGAAAACGCGCTCGAAGTCAGCCACGTTGGCGGTGCGGTAGCCGGACTCGTTGGGGTCGTTGTTGATGATGCCGACCGTGATGAGCTCGTCATCGGCAAAAGCGATGGCGCCAAGGCTCAGCACCATGGTCAGGGCCAGAACAAGCGCAAGGATCTTCTTCATGTTTGAAATGCTCCTTCCTAATATTATCCGGTCTGGACCGGACGTGTTGATGGTTGTATTAAAGCAAAAATATCCCGATAAGTCAATCGGATTTTTGGTCATTTCACCAAATTCGTACCAATTAATAATACAATTTTTTGCAAGTTCACATAATTTAAGTACAATTTTTTCGGAAGTGTGCCGGTGATCCCCGAGATTTGTTTAAATATTTTTGATTTTGCAGGGATTTTTGTTTAATAATTTGTGATATGATGCCGGGGCGAAGCGCCGGAACCGATTGGTCAAATTGCTCATATCCCGCCTGTGAACGGAGAAGAAACTGGTCATTTGCCAGAGAGAATGGAATAATTTGTACTATTATGGGTGAGAAATAGGACAAATTCTGAAAATTTGTATCTTTTTTAGCAGAAAAAGCGCGGTTTGTATTGGCTTTTCCCGGTGGGACTGTTATAATGATCGTACAAACGACGCGGAATGCACAAGAGAGGAGGAGGGCCATGGCGCTGAAATACAAGCTCCTGGCAGACCAGCTCCGGGAGGAGATGTATACCCAGGAGTGGAAGGTCGGGCACCGTCTGCCCACGGAGGCGGACCTGGCGGCCCGGTTCGCGGTGAGCCGGCAGACGGTGCGCCGGGCCATCCAGGTGCTGACGGAAGAGGGGGTCGTGGAGTCCCGGCAGGGCAGCGGCACCTACGCCACCGGCAAGACCCAGGGCACGGAGTCCCGGCAGGTCGCCGTGATATCCTCTTTCCTGGACGACTACATCTTCCCCACGGTCCTGCATGACGCCCAGAGCGTATTCGCCGGCCAGGGGTACTCCATTTTGGTATTCGCCACGGAAAACCAGGTCAGCCGGGAGCGGG
Source organism: uncultured Oscillospiraceae bacterium (assembly GCA_947632005.1). Classification (GTDB taxonomy): domain Bacteria; phylum Bacillota; class Clostridia; order Oscillospirales; family Oscillospiraceae; genus CAJOIG01. The sequence continues at coordinate 6,466 of CANRNU010000065.1, forward strand.
AGATCCTGCAAAAGCTGCTGGACAGGCCGGTGTCCGGCATCCTGGTGGAGGGCTCCAAGACGGCTCTGCCCAGCCCCAACGCGGACTTGTACCAGCGGCTGCGCCGGGCAGGGGTGCCCATGGTGTTCCTGCACGGGGCCTACCAGGAGCTGGGGGGCATCCCCTGCATCTCCGACGACAACTACGGCGGCGGCTATAAGCTGGCCCGCTACCTCATCGACAAGGGCCACCGGCGCATCGGGGGCATCTTCAAATCCGACGACGCCCAGGGGCCCCAGCGGTATTACGGCTGCATCTCCGCCATCCGGGACCAGGGGCTGCCCATCTCCGACAGGAGCTTCTGCTGGTACGATACCACGGACCGGGCCCAGATGATGGACCCCCGGGAGAACGGGATGCTCCGCCGGTTCCTGTCCGAACGGCTCCATGACGTGACGGCGGTGGTCTGCTACAACGACGAGGTGGCCTTTCTGCTGATCCGGGAACTGCTGGCCATGGGCAGACGAGTGCCGGAGGACATGGCGGTGGTCAGCTTCGACAACAGCTATTACAGCCAGATCGGCCCTGTGCACATCACCTCTCTCTGGCACCGGCAGGACCGGATGGGCCGGGTGGCGGCGGAGGAGCTCATCCGCATCCTCCAGGGACAGCCGGGCTCCTCCCGGAGCCTGGACTGGGAGCTGATGGAGCGGGCCAGCAGCCGGTGAGCGGCAGGGCCGCGCCGGAGAAGGAGGCGAGGGCATGACGATGGAAGACGTGCTCCGGGACCCGGAGCTCATCCCCTATGTGCGCCGGTGGCTGTTCGAGCAGCTGACGGCGGG
>CANRNU010000066.1 GCA_947632005.1 uncultured Oscillospiraceae bacterium
TTCCAGCCCTTCTTCCGGTAGACCTCCGGCGGGATGAGCATGGCCAGGTTCGTCTTGCCGCAGGCGGAGGGGAACGCGGCGCAGACATAGGTGATCTCCCCGCTGGGCTTTTCGATGCCCAGGATGAGCATGTGCTCGGCCAGCCACCCCTCGGTCCGGCCCAGGCAGGAGGCGATGCGCAGGGCAAAGCATTTCTTCCCCTGCAGGGCGTTGCCGCCGTAGGCGGAGTTCACCGTCATAATGGAATTCTCCTGGGGGAAGTGGGCGATATAGCGCTTCTCCGGGTCCATATCCGCCGTGGCGTGCAGCCCCTTGATGAAGTCGGGGCTATCCCCCAGGGCGTCATAGACGGCCTTCCCCATCCGGGTCATGATGGCCATGTTCAGCACCACATAGATGCTGTCCGTGAGTTCGAAGCCGTACTTGGCGAAGGGCGAGCCCACCACGGACATGGAATAGGGCACCACATACATCTTCCGGCCTGCCATAGCGCCCTGATAAATGGCGTTCAGCTTGGCCTTCATCTCCTCCGGAGCCATCCAGTTGTTGGTGGGACCGGCGTCCTCCTGCTTCTCGCAGCAGATGAAGGTGCGCCCTTCCACCCGGGCCACGTCGTTGGGATTGCTGTGATGGTAGTAGCAGCCGGGCAGCTTTTCCTCGTTGAGCTTGATGATGGACCCGTCGGCCACGGCCTGACGCCGCAGGGCCTCCAGTTCCGCCTCGCTGCCGTCCAGCCAGACCACCTCGTCCGGCCTGCACAGCTCGGCGCATTCCTGCACCCAATCCAGCACATATTTGTTCGTTGTCAATGCCATTGGTGTTCCCCCTTATATCTCCAAATTCATAACGATCATCTGATGGCGAAACGCCGCAAGGCGCTGCGCCGAGCCGCTTTGCGGCTGAAGCAAAACAGCTGCACTGTTTTGCCAGATACTCATGGCAAAGAACATCGCGCAAATGATCTTTGGCTCGTTTTCACTATGTGGTGATCGTTATGACAGCATTCGTAAGCGCCGCAAAATCCTCCAGGCTCAGTGCCTCGCCCCGGACGCGGGGATCCAGGCCGCACGCCGCCAGTGCCTTTGCCGCCGCCTCCCGGCCGCAGACCCCTTCCAGGGCATTTGCCAAAGTCTTCCGCCGCTGGTTGAAGGCCGCCCGGACCACCCGGAAGAAGGCGGTCTCGTCCACCTTCGCCGGCGGGGCGTCCCGCATGACGAGCCGCACCACGGCGCTGCGCACCTTTGGCCTTGGCACAAAGCACTCCGGTCCCACCTCAAACAGCAGCTCCGGCTCAGCATACCACTGGGTCAGCAGCGAGAAGGCGCCGTAATCGCTCTCTCCCGCCCCGGCGCACATCCGCCGGGCCACCTCCTTCTGCACCATTACCAAGATACGCCCAAAGCACCTGGCCTGGTACAGCTTCGTCAGCACCGGGGTGGTGATGCTGTAGGGGAGGTTGGCGCACACCGAGGGACGCAGTCCCGGCAGCTTTTCCGCCGCGTCTGCGGCCAGGTCACGGCCCATCACATCGGCGAAGACGATCTCCAAATTGGAAAGGTCCCCCACCGTGGCGGCCAGTACGGGCTCCAGAGCCCGGTCCACCTCATAGGCCAGCACCTTCCCTGCCCGGGCCGCCAGCTGCCGGGTAAGGCAGCCCACGCCGGGGCCGATCTCCACCACCCCGTCGGCTGGCCCCAGCTCCGCCGCCTGGGCGATGCGCTCCGGGACCCAAGAGGCAGTGAGGAAGTTTTGTCCCTTCCCCTTGGAAAAGCGGAACCCCGCCGCATGCAGCAGGGGCCGCATCGCATCATAATCGCAAAGATCCATGGTCATCTCAAAGCAGCAGCCAGCAGACAAGAGGAATGGTCCCCGCCGACAGCACGGTGGACAGAAACACGACCCGGGACGCCAGCCGTTCATTGGCACCGTACTGGATGCTCATCATCGCCGCCACAGCAGCGGCGGGCATCGCCGCCACCACCGTCATCACGTTCAAAAGCAGCGTGTCGTGGATGAACAGCCGCATCACGCCCCACACCACGACCGGCGAGAGGATGAGCCGCACCGGACAGAACAGGTATACCCGCCAGTCCAGAAACACGTCTTTGAGCTTCTGCTCCCCCAGAGACGCGCCGATGATAATCATGGACAGGGGCAGGATCATATCTCCCATATACCCCAGGGCCTCCGTCAGCGGCTGGGGCCAGGTCACCGGCAGGAAGATCAGGATCACCGCCGCCACGGACGCCGCCAGCGTAGGCGTCATCAGGTCCCGCCAGCAGAACTGGCTATGGCCGCTGATGAGCTTCACCCCCAGGGTAAACGCCAGCAGATTGAAGGGCACGCACAGCAGCACCGCGTAAAACACCGCGCCGTCGCCAAAAATGGCCCCCACCATGGGAAACCCCATGAATGCCACATTGCCGAAGATGGTGAGAAAGCTGTAGATGCCCCGGTCCGACGCCTTGGCCCGGGTCAGCCGCGGCACCAGCAGGCCCACCACGACCAGCACGGCATACATGGCGCACCCCGCGCCCAGGATACCAAACACCTTGCCCACGGTGATCTCCATCTGAACATTGACGGCGCTGGCCAGGATTGCGGCGGTCTGCGAGACGTCCATGGCAAGGCGGGACAGTCCCCGGTTCCCTTCCGGGTCCACGATGCCTGTCTTCGCGGCGACAACGCCGGTACCCAGCATGATCAGCATCACGAGCATCTTGTTCAAAATGAGCATGATATCCATGACCAAATACTACCACCCCGGCCCCACAAAAAGCAACGGATAATTCCCCCGAAACCGCTGGCCGCAGTCCGGGGGAACTTGTGGATTATTACAGTTTTATACAAATGTAGAATCCGGCGCGGGGACCGGCGCTTTTTTACACCCCCACCAGACGGAAGGCAAGCCAGGCGATGCCGGCGGCTGCCGCGCCGAGTCCTGCGTACAGAGAGGCGGGCAGCCTGGCGAACCGGCTCCTGCGGCCCGGCCCCGCGGTCTTCCGCAGGTAGGCGTCGGCTGCCTGCCGGGCCTGGCGCAGCACCTTGTCGGCGCTGTCCTCCCGGCGGAACAGGTCCTCCCGTATGACGAAGATCGCCTCCTCAAAGATCAGCGGGTCGGGAGATCGCACCACGACCACCCGCCGGTTCGTTCCTCTCACCACCCCGGTCTCCTCCTCCCTTTCCCGATGTTTCCAGTCTAACCGCTCTCTCCCTTTCTTATGCGGCAGGCGGCACCTTTTCCCGGGAAATCTCAGCACCGGCCAGGTCACTGCCGCTCCTCCACGCGGATGGCCAGCGCCGTCATATCGTCGGCGTTGCCGAAGCGCAGCACAGCGGCCCGCAGGGCCGTCTTGGCCAGCATCTTCGCCTCCACCTCGTCGCCGGAGGCCAGGATGTCCCGCAGCCACTGGTCATTCCGCTCCGCCAGCACCCCGTCGGAGGCGATCAGCGCCACATTCCCGGGCCGTAGGCGCATGCGCACCATATCCGGGGCGGACCCCTCCCCTGCCAGCATCCCGGCGGCCAGGCTGGTGCACTTCACCCGCCGGATGGCCCGGCCAGTTTTGATATAGCTGGGGGCCGCGCCGTATTTATAAAAGCGGGTATCCCCGGTGAACAGGTCGATGCAGCACAGGTCCACCGTGGCATAGCCCCAGTCCTCGCCGTTTTTCAGCATGGCCGCGCTGTTCAAAAGCCGCATGGCGCAGCCCGGCTCCATCCCGGCCTTCAAAAGCTCCTCCAATATCTCCACCGCCGCCACGCTCTCCCGGGCCGCGTCCTGGCCTGTGCCCATGCCGTCGGAGAGGATGACGCACAGAAGACCGCTGTCCGTCTTAAAATACGTCCCCCGGTCTCCGGAGACGCTCTCCCCCTCCTTTTTCATGGAGGCAATGCCCACAGATACCGCCAGCGGCTCCGCCTGCCGCAGCGTCATCCGGCCCTTCTCCCCCGCATTGACCCGGCACAGCCGGACCCCCAGCGCCCCGGAGAGCCGCTCCAGATAATCCGGTTCCTCCCCCAGGGCCTCGATGCCGGCGCCCTCCAGCACCGCGTGGAGCCGACCGCCGCTGTCCCGGAACACCGAGCACACCCCATCCAGCTCCCGGGCCCGGAGGTACCGGATGAGCCGCCGCTCCGCGCCCAGGTCCGGTCCCGCCGCGCCGCTCATCTCCTTCGCCGCCTGCTCCATGATCTCCGCCATATCCATGAACTGCCCATAGGCAGCCGCCCGACCCTCCCGCAGCCGTGCCCGGTACTGACGCCGGTAGCGGAGGCCCCTCAGTTCCCCGTTCACCGCCCCGGCAAATGCCCCCACATGGATGCATTGCTGCCGGAACGCCTCCGGCAGGTCGGCGGCGGACACGGCACCCCGGCTCATGAGCGTATCCAGCGCCGGCGTCAGGGTCTGCACGGTCCGGGCGCGCTCCTCTTTCCAGCACAGGTCCCGTCCGTCGCAGGTCCGGCAGACCGCATCCGCCGCCCGGTCCAGCACCGTTCCCGCCTCATTCCGGACGGAGCGCTCCGCCTCCGGCCTGGCAGCACATTCATACAGCTTGCGAAAGCCCTCGCTGAGGTGCTCCAGCCGCCGGGCCTGATACAGCCGGAAGGCCGTCTCCCCTCTGCCGCGGCCCGCCCGCAGCAGCGACCCCACCGGCGTGAGCACGCTTTGGGGCAGGAGCATGAACACGACCGACGCGATAAAGCACTCATACAGCGCCGGCACATGCTGCTCGCCGCGCCAGGCCAGCAGCACCGCCACCGCGTTGGCTGCGCAGAAGCTCACGGAGAACGTGAGCCGTCCGAAGCGGCTGAGCCCTCCCGCCGTCAGTCCCGCGAGAGAGTATGCCGCCCCATAAAACAGCGCTCCGCTGCCCGCCATGTCCATGGCCAGTCCCATGGCGCAGCCCGCCGCGCACCCCGGCAGCATCCCGCCGCAAAAGCCCGCGGCCATCACCGCCATCATGCACAGGGTCCTGCCCACGGACGCTGTGCCATACAGGCGCACCGAGGCAAGCCCCGTCAGCGCCGCAGCCGCCAGCACCGCCACGCTGATGCTCCGGCGCAGCTCCTCCGCCTCTGTGGCGGGGCTCTCCCCGTCCAGCGCCACGGTGAAAAAGTACGCGCAGCCCCCCGCCAGCACGACCTCCAAAAACACCCGTACCGGTCCGGGCAGACCGCCGATCTCCCCCTGGGCGTACAGTGCTCCGGTGAAAGCGGAGACCGCAGCCGCCGCCAGCGGCATGAACCAGCGCTGCCGCCGCAGGACCAGCCCCTGGGTGACGAATCCCAGCGTATAGACCACGAAAGCCGCCGCAATAAAGCGGATGCCGGGAAAGATGCCGCCGGAAAGCAGATACCCGACCGTCGCCCCCAGCAGGCACAGAAAGCCCCGGACGCCCCAGCCCGCGGCGGCCACGCCCGCCACCCCGAAGGGACCCGGGCAGCCGAACAGCCGGCCCGCTCCCAGGCTCAGCCCCAGCAGGAAGCAGCCCCCGTGTATCATTCCCTCCCGAAGGGACGGACGCCGCCGGAAAAACTCTCCCCATACCGCGCCTCGCCCCATCTGTCCTGTCCGAACTGCCATGGTCGACCCTCCGTGTCTGTTGTGTTAACATAATTATACAGACCGGTCGTATCATATCCCGTCGCATCTTGTAAGAGAAGGAAATTCTCCCCATATAAGTTGACATAAATGATCCGGGCTGTTGTCAGCCCGGATCATGTGTCCTCAATATCTCTCCCAAGAGCCCGGAAACTTCTTTATCTTCTCCGGCGCCGGCCTTTTCTGCCTGTGAGCGTTCCTCCGCCAGCCGCGGCCAGACCCAGCAGCGCGAGGCCCAGGACCGCCAGCCAAAGCGCCGGCTGGCTGGGGTCCCCCGTGTTGGGCGCGCTCCCGGCAGAGGTGCTCCCGGGGGCCGGCGCCCTCCACCCGACGGCGATGGGCGACAGGCTCTTCACCGTGAAGGTGATGCCGTCGGTCCCCTTGGTGACCGCCAGGGTCTCCGTCTTCCCGGCATTCGCGCCCGCCGCGAACATGTGCACGGCGGTGAAGGTATCGTTGGCGCTGGCACCCTCCGGGTACGGGACCGTGACCGCGACGCCCTTCGCCGGGAAGTCCGCCGGGGCCGCATCGCGCCATTCCCCGCCGGCCTCGTGGAGCTTCAGCGTCACATCATAGACGGCGTAGTCGGCGCCGGTGCTGAGCTGTTTGACCAGGGCCTGGGTGAGCGCCTCCACCGACGGATAGGCGCTTGCCAGACCGGCCGGTACAGCGGTGAGCGCCTCCGTCTTCAAAAGAAGCTCGGCGCCGCAGGCGCAGGTGTGGTGATACCCGTCCTCCCGCTGCTCCCAGCCGGCGTTGAACTGGTGGGTGACCTTGAAGTCCGCCGTGAGGCTGAATCCCAGATAGTTATCATTCTCACTGAAATCTACCCGGACCGTGTATTCCCCCGGATCGGTGGGCTTATCGAGGTCATAGAAATCCGTACCCTTCGCCGCATAGGTTATATCAAAGATCTCGTTGGTGTCCGAGCGTGCGTCGGGCTCTGCGCCGGTGTCGCCGCAGGTATAGTCCGCCATGGTGAGGGTGCCTGTGCCGTCCGCCTGGCCGACGGTGAAGGTCACATCCGCCGTGGCCGTGCAGCCGAAGTCATAGGTGACGGTGACGGCGGCTTCATAAGACCCGACGGACAGCCCCGCCTTGGGCCGGACGGTGCAGGACATGCCCGCGCCGCCCACCGGCAAGTCACCGCTCAGGGGGCCGGTAAAGTCAAACGCGTCGGTATCCCCTGTCAGCTCCACCTGGGAGATGTGCAGGGTATCGCGCCCGGTATTTTGTATCTTGACAGCCATTGCCGCCGGTCGGGCGTAGCCGTATTTGACCTCCGCAAAGACGGGGACCCGGATCGACAGCTCATATCCCTCCACCGGATTGTTGTAGATCCTTCCGCTGCCCCGGATGCTGCCCTTCGCGTCTTTGACGATATTTCCGTCGTTTTGGATGGCGCCGTCATTGGTCAGGGTCACGCCGCCGCCCACAGTCAGGGTGGAGCCCTCGGGCACAGTCAGGGTCTGGCCCTCTTTTATCTCAAGGTCCTTCGTGAGGGTCGGGCTGCCGTATACCTGCCCTTCGCTCCCGTCCCCCTCAAAAACGACGCCGCTCCAGCTTCCTCTGTCTCTCTCATTGACGTTGATCTCGTTGGAGTAGACCACGGCATTGCCGCTGTCTCCCGTGGAGAATCCGCCTGTCACGCC
>CANRNU010000067.1 GCA_947632005.1 uncultured Oscillospiraceae bacterium
GGATACCCCATATTCATGTGGTAGAGCAGCATGAGCGGGGTTTCTGTATCGCCCCGGTTTTCAACCGTATCTGTGATTGTGAAACAACTCTTGAACTTCTGACAGGTGATCACACGGTGTAAAACCAGTTTCCTGGAGAATATCCGGCTGTCGTTGATTCGGGCGTGGATTCGGATGGTCTCATCATCCTCATCCCACCAAATTTGCTCACAAGGTGTATTCCCAATGGAGCCGTGGAGAGGAAGGATATCACCGCCGTCTTCACATGGTGACCCCACGGCGGTCAGTCCGCATGTGGTGAGAAAGCCGGCAGTAAAGCTCTTGAGAAAACCATCTCCGTTGCCGTCATAATAGGCGGGACCCACATAACCGCAAGGGGAGAAGTATCCCATATTGTTCCCCTTGAAGATAAGTCGGGATATGTCCGCGCAGCGGTCGGCAGAAACGGTCAACTCCATTCCGGCAGCATTTCGCACCTGGATAAGCCGCATTCCGTCACCCTTGCCACCACAAAGCCGCACTTCCTCAACGGAGCAAAGTTGGGAGGGGTGTCCTATATATGGATTTATTTTCACGTTGCGTCACCTCGAAAAATCCGCATTGCTTTTTCGGCATCAGCGCTCATTGCTTTTTGTGCCGCCAGAGCCAAGTCGTGGAAGAAGGTCACGTCCTCTTTCTCCAGCAGCTCCCGGACAGCGGTGACGCCCGCTTTGGACATATAGCTGTAGTAGTTGATTTTTCGGAGGCCGTTTCGGATGCCGGTGCGGTAGTCTTCCGGGCTCACACCGCTGCCGCCGTGCATCACAAGGGGCAGGCCGGCCTTCTCCGCAATGACCTTTACCCGATCCAGATCCAGTACCGGTTTGGACTTGTAGATGCCGTGGGCGGTGCCGAAGCTGGGAGCCAGGGCGTCGATGCCAGTCTCCTTGCAGAAAGCCACAGCCTCATCCGGGTCAGTATAAACCGGTCCGGCGGAATTGGCCGCGCCGCCCTCACGGGAGGCCAGGGCGCCCAGTTCTGCCTCCACGCCCGCGCCGAACGGCTTTGCCATGGCCACGGCCTTTTGAGTGTTGGCCAAGTTCTCCACATAAGGCAGTGTGCTTCCGTCATACATCACGCCCGTGAAGCCCAGCTCCAGCGCCTGCCGCATATAGTCCAGCGTCTCGCAGTGGTCCAGATGAACACAGACAGGGACCTTCGCCCGCTCCGCCGCCTGCACCATGACCGGGCCAATCTTCTCAAGGGGTGAGACTTCCTCATGCAGCTCGGCGTGGGAAAGAATCACCGGCACGTTCAGCTTTTCCGCAGCAGCAATGACCGCGTTGACGCACTCCAGGTTGGGGGTATTGAAGGCGCCCACGGCGCACTTCTTCTCCTCGGCCATCTTCAAGATCTCCACCAAATTGACAAGCATAGCGGCTCCTCCTTTACATCAACGGGCGGACAGCGTCGTAGAGGCGCCGGTACCGCTCATAAATTTTCATGTATTTTTCGTGGGCGTCGCGGCGGGGCAAATAGGTTTCCGTCTCCCGCACCATAGACGCGGCGGCGTCCGCCAGATCCCGGAACGCGCCGACGGCGACGCCGGTAAGCATGGCGGACCCCACCGTCCCGGCGTCGGCGGTCTCAAGGGCGGTGATGGGCATTCCCAGAATGTCCGCCTTCATCTGCATCCAGACCCGGCTTTTCGCCCCGCCGCCGGTGGCCCGGAGGCTTGTGAAGCGTATGCCGGAGCCCGCCAGGGCATCGAAATTTAAGCGCATCTCGTAAGCCACGCCCTCCATGCAGGCCCGGTAAAGCTCCCCCGGTGTGGTGGCGGTGGTGAGGCCCAGGATCGCGCCCTTGGAGCCGGTGTCCATGTATGGCGTGGCAGCGCCGGCGAAATGCGGGAGTACCAGAAGCCCCGTGGGTCCCTGGCCCTCATATTCCGCCTCCATCTGCGCGTTGGTTTTCCCCTTGCCGAAGGTATCTCTGGCCCACTGAATGAGCGCCCCGCCGGTATAGGAGAAGGCGTAGGCCACGTACTTCCCCGGCACCGCGTAGGGCACTACGGAGAAATACCCCTTTGCCATCACGCCGATGTCCGGGAGACTGTCGTAAATGGGCGTCAGGCACTCCACCGTCCCGGCCCCATCCACGGCGGCGGAGCCGTCGAATACGCCGGCTCCCACCGCGGCGGCCACCTGGTCGTGGCTGACAGAGACGACCAGGCAATCCCGGAGGCCCGTTTTGCCCGGTACTGTTTTCCCGGCGGGCGTCCCGGTGGGGACAGGGTGGGAGAAAAGTGCCTTGTCTATCCCGGCGGCAGTCAGAACCTCATCGGACCAATCCAACGTGTTTATATCGAACGCCATGGTCCGCGTCGCCAGGGAGTAGTCGATCTGCGCCGTGCCCGTGAGGCTCCACACTACATAATCTTCAATCAAAAAGATGTGCCGTGCCTTTTCAAAAGCCTCCGGGCGGTGCTTTTTCACCCATAAAATCTTGGAGATGGAATACATCTCATGGGGCGCAAGGCCGGTGATTTGGGCGATTCTGTCCGCGCCAAGCATTTCCGTCAACTCCGCGCACTCCTCCGCCCCTCTGGGGTCGGTGTAGAGCATGGCTGGCATAAGGGGCGTTTCGTCTTCGCCCGTCAGCACGCAGGTCTCCCCGAAGCTGGTGACACCGATGCCGGCGATGTCCGGGTATTTTACCGCCATCTCCCCGATGACACCGTACACCCCGTCCAGGATGGCCCCGGCGTCAATCTCGTGGCCGCTTAAATCCCGCCTCACAGGGTAGTCCCGGTAGGCTTTGTCCAGGGTGTTCCCTCTTTCGTCAAACACCGTCAGCTTGCAGCCGGTGGTGCCGATGTCCAATCCCGCGATCTTCATTCTTCATCCGCCTCCAAAAATGCCGCGTCCTCCCGGCTCAAGGGTGTCAGGGCCGCGAAAATGTTTTCCGGGAGCCTTGCGGGGTTTGTGGTGCTGACCAGGGCGAAAACATTCATGGGGCTTGCGAACACATACCGCATGGCCACCTGGGGCACGGTGCAGTGATCGCGTTTGGCCAATATCTCCGCGTTTCGGAGCCTGCGCATATTCTCCGGGCACAGATAGCCCTTCCGCGCCGGACCGTCCAACGTCTTTTTTGCCGCTTCCTCGTCAAAGGACTTGAAGCGTCCGCTGAAAAAGCCCCTGCCCAGACTGGAATAGGCCAAGACGGGCATCCGCGTTTCGGCGTACCAAGCCCTGTCCGCCTCGTGCTCCGGGCCTGAGACGGTGACGCATCCGCCGCCCCATGGGTCAGAGACCTGGCGGGCCAATCCAAAGTTGGGGCTGGAAACGGAAAATCCCTCCAGACCGTGGGCGGAGGCGTATTCATTCGCCTCCCGGATGCGTTCCACCGTCCAGTTGGAAACGCCGAACACCCGAATCTTTCCCTGCTTTTTGGCCTCGTTCAGAGCGTCAATGAATTCCGATACCGGGGTGTTGGGATCATCCCGATGGAGCAGGTAGATGTCGATATACTCCGTCCCCAGTGTTTGCAGGCTCTTGGCAAGCTCTGTCTCGATCACCTCACGGTTGACCCGGACATTTCCCTTTCTGTCCACATTGCCGCATTTCGTAAGCAGGACCACCCGCTCCCGGTTGTTTCTGGCCCGGATCCAGTTCCCCAGGCTTTTCTCCGCGCTGCCGTAGCCTCTCGCGCAGTCGAAGGCGTTGATTCCGGTGGAGAGGGCCGCGTCCAGGATGGCGCCGGCGTCCTTCCCCATGAGCATAGGGAGAATGGCCGTTCCGAAGAAGACGCGGGAGACGGGCTTGTCGATTCCCGCGATTTGCCCATAGGGCGGGGCCGCGCTGTCCCCTTTTGCATAGGCGCGTATATTTCTCACATAGCCGGCAATGTATTTATCATGATCCATGCCGTGGATCCCTTTCCCCGCGGCGTACTCAATGCAGGCCACTCCGTCGAAGCCCCCGGAGACCAGCTTCTCCACAAAGGGACGCAGGGGCACGATTCCCGCCCCGGTGGGGACGGCGCGGATACGTTTCCCGTCCTGGCATGCCTCGCCGGTGGGAAAAGCGCCCCGGACCACGTCCTTCAGGTGGACCCGGTGGGTCCTGTCCTTCAGGGCATCATAGGCGGCAATGAGGTCGGTATCAGGCTCCGCCACCATAAAGTTGGCGGTATCAAAGACAAATCCAAGTTCGGGGACACCGTCCAGGACCGCGCGGCAGTCGGCGACGCCCGCCAGAGGCTTATGTCTCTGCGGGGTGTCCTCAAACAGCACCTCGATGTCCCGCTCCGCCGCCCGGTTCACCGCCATGGAGAACATCTCTATGGCGCGGGAGAGCATCTTCTCCCGCCGAAGCGCCCGACAGGCCGCCTCGTCCCCGTGTCCGGGAATGACCATCATGGACCGGACGCCCATCTCACCGCACAGGTCCAGCGCCTCGGTGAGCTTTTCGGGAAATCGCTCCACGTCCTTATAGAATGGCAGCGGCGCGATGATACATCCGCAGGTGACGCCGGACTCGTCAAACGCTTTTTTCAGGTTATTCACTCCGTAGAGCCGGACCTCGGAGGCCATCAGGTCCACCGTATCGATCCCGTTATCCTTGGCAAGACGGCACAGTTTGGGCCCGTCCATCTGCCGTTTCAGCCGCTCCGCCAGAAACGAAAATGTCATCAGAGAGAGCTTCATCCGTCTATCTCCACCCATTCATAGCCCAGATACGTGGTGAAGGCTTCCTTGAGAATGTCCTTGATGTGGCCCTCGCATATAGATGTGTGGTGCTTGAAGCCGCCCCGGGCCAGTTTGATGAGCTTGTTCTGCAAATCCGGGATCTCCGCCACGCCGCCGCAGCCGAAGAAGGTGTCCTCGATGGGGTCGTCGGTGAATTTGGCCTCAGAAGCATAGACGATGATTTTCCCGTCCTTCGTCTGGCAGTTGGAGATGGTGATGTCCATGGGCTTGATGCGCCCCTCGTTGCAGCCCCAGCCGGAGCCCGGATCGTTCTTGGCGAACATCTTGTGCTCGGTGACGGTGCCGCGGCCCGCCATGAGGCTCTGGGCCACGGGGCCGCAGTGGAAAAGGATGACCTTATTTTCGTCGTCGCCGTAGTTGTTGTTCCAGTCGAGGACAGCCGTGGGTCCTTCGGTGGCGAGGCTCATGGCCCGCATGGTGATGGCGGAGCACATGTCGATCTCGCAGGAGGCCGCGATACCCCGGTCGTTGAGCTCCGAGAGCAGGACGCAGGGGCAGACCCTGAGATACGTCTCCATCTCGTTCCAGCAGCGCAGAGCCAGGGCGTCCAAGTGGTACTCGGCTATGTACTCGTCGATGACCACGCTCACCTTCGCCAGAGTCAGGGCGTTGGCGGCGGGGACACGGCTGAAATCGGTGTAGTTTTTGAGGTGTTCAAGCTTTGCCTCCACAACGGGGTCGTCATCTGTCTTCTCCCCCACCTTGGCGAAAAGCTCGGAAAGGTCGAAGGACTCCACGTTGATCCCCATCTTCTGCATGGCGATCTCATCAAACCGCACCGTCTTGAAGGCGGTGGTCCGGGCGCCGATGCAGCCCAGGTTAAAGCGCCTCATGCCGTTGACCACCCGGCATACAGCGGCAAAGTCCCGCAGATTTTCCTGGAATTTGGGGCTCAGGGGATGCACCACATGGGGCTTTAAGACCGTGAAGGGCACGCCGTATTGGGTAAACACGTCGGTGACGGAGAACTTGCCACAGTAGGCATCCCGCCGGTGGGCAAAGTCCAGCTTTCCGATCTCGTCGGGGTATGCCTGCATCAAAATCGGCACGCCCGCATCCTGGAGGGCGGTGATGGCGCCGTTCTCGTCGGCAAAGATGGGCATGGAGAAGATGACCCCGTCGTACTGCCCCTTATGTTCCCGGAGCCAGTTTGCGTAAAGAAGTCCCTCGTCCCTTGTCTCCACGCCGCCGTAGCGTGTCAGCTCCTTATCCATCATGATGTAGTCGTAGCCCGCGTCCGTCACGGCCTTCACCATGTCGTCCCGGGCGCCATAGATGAGTTCCCCGGGCATAAAGCCCCGGTTGCAGAAGCACAGCGCAAATGTCATTTTTTTCATATCGTTCAACCCCTTTTAAATGTTATCCTAAAACCACGGAAATTTGGGCTTTTTCGAGGCCGGAGAGGTCAGCGTCGGTAATATAAGCACCGTTTGCCAGATCTAATGCTTTGCCGTTCAGGGCCATTTCTTTAACACCGTGCTGAACGTGCTCCGGATTTCTTATATGGATCGTGAGCCTGCATCCCCGGTAGTTCCGCTCCACGGTGAAACCGTCCCAGCAGGATGGGATGGAGGGATCGATGAGAAGGCCCCTCATCGTGGGCCGCACGCCCAGGAGGTACTGTGTGGACACCACATCCATCCAGGCCGCTGTACCGGTGACCTGGGAGACACAGCCCCAGCCGAATTTTTCGTTGTCACGGCCCAGGAGCGTGGAGCAGTAGGCATACGCCTCGGCCTGATACCGCTCCACGCCGATCTTCTGTATCACCGAATGGGGCAGAAGCTGACGGTAATAGTCCCAGGCCACGTTGCCCCGGCCCAGGAGGGCCTCCGCCATGATAGCCCAGCAGTTGGCCTGACAGAAGACGCCGCCGTTTTCGGAATACCCTGCCGGAAGACCGTTGACCATGGCAGACTCCTTGGAGGGCCAGCCGGGGTAGCCGGGGGCGTTCAGCAGAAGGCCGATGCCTGTTCCGAGCTCCGACCTGGCGCTGTCCATAGCCTGAAGCTCCTGCTCACGCTCTCCGGCGCCGGCAATAACCATCCAGCTTTGGGTGTTGAGCCATATCCGGGCGTGCTCCTGGGTGTGGCTTCCGATGGGATTCCCATCGTCGTCCAGCCCCCGGAGATACCAATCGCCGTCCCAGGCGACTTTGGCGAGGGCCTCCTTCTGCTGTTCTATCCTTGCGTTGTAGCGCCGTGCAAGCTCGGCGTCGCCTCGCATCTCCGCCAGCTCCGACATCTGCCGGAGAGCGTAGATGAGCTGCTGGGAGACCATGATGCTCTCGCCCTTCCCACGTCTTCCAAAGGGGCCAAGATGATCGTTCCAATCGGAGAACAGGATGAGCGGCAGGCCGTGGGCGCCCATGTGCTTTTCGGTGAAGTCTATGCCCCG
>CANRNU010000068.1 GCA_947632005.1 uncultured Oscillospiraceae bacterium
GCCACCGCCTGGGCCATGGCCTCCGGATGCTCGCTCTGGAAGATGTTGCGGCCCATGTCCACGCCGTGGGCGCCCTTCTGCATGACGCCGTAGGCCATCTTCAGCGCGTCCGGCTCGGACAGCTTCTTGCCCCCGGCCACCACGATGGGCACCGGGCAGGCCGCCACGACCTCCTCGAAATTCTCGCAGTCATAGGTCTTGACCACCTGCACGCCCATCTCAGCGATGATGCGGGTGGCCAGCTTGAAGAACCGGTCGGTGCGGGCCATGTCCTTGCCCACGGCGCACACGCCCATGGTGGGGATGGAATAGCGCATACCGGCATTGATGACCCGGTTCAGGTTGTCCAGGCTGGACAGCTGGCCGTCGGCGCCGATAAAGGTCTGCACAGCCATGCAGTCCGCGCCCATGCGGATGGCGTCCTCGATGTCCACCGCTACCACCTCATGGCTCAGGTCGTCCTGGAGCATGGAGGAGCCGGAGGTGACCCGCAGGGCCACGCTCTTCACCGTCTCCGGGGCCACGCAGGTGCGGAGGGCGCCGCGGGTGCCCATAAAGCAGTCCACATAGGGAGCCAGCCGGGGCAGCAGCAGGTCCAGCCGCTCCAGGCCCGCGGTGGAGCCCATGAAGTAGCCGTGGTCAAAGGCAAACATGACGGTGTTGCCGCTCTCGGGGTTAAAAATGTTGGCCATGTGGCGCTTCATGCCCCAGTCCAGGCTGTTGATGCCCTTGAGGAAGAAGCCCTTCTGATTGGCAAAGGGCACGTTTACGTGATAGTCCTTCGAGACCTTCAGGCCCTCAAGATCTGCCATGATATAATCTCCTTTAGATGAAAGATGATACTGTAGGTCTCCCCCGCCGCGAACGGCGGGGGAGATTGATGTGCGTTGGAAGGTTACAGCTTAGAAGTCGTAATCGTCCATGTTCTCGGCGTTGAAGATGGCCCGCTCAGGCAGCAGCACAACGCCGTTGTTGGTGTCGGCAGTCTCGTCGTCGGGGTTCAGGCAGTCATTGGCCATGACTTCGACCTCGCCGATGCCCGGGACGTCGATCTTGTCGCCCACGGTGACCTCATTGCCGGCGGCCAGGTAAGCGGCCACATAGCAGCCCAGAGCGCCCTGGATCTTGCAGTCCCACAGGCCCCAGTTGAACAGGGTGCCGTTGGTGCAGTAGCCCTTGATGGCGTTGGGGGTGGCGAAACCGGTGATGGTCACGTCGTCCTTGGTCAGGCCCTTGTTCTCAGCAGCCTGCAGCTGGCCGGGCAGAGCGGTGGAGTCGTTGCAGATGATGAGGTCGATGTCGGGGTGCGCGTCCAGAACGGCCTCGCCCACGGTGATGGACTTCTCAGCATCCTGCTCGGAGTAGTAGTTGTCGGGCTCCACGTTGGTCCAGTTGGGATAGGTCTCGGCAATGATCTTCTCGCCCTCGACCTGCCAGGAGTTCTGGTCGGTCACAGTGGCCTGAGAGTAGTGCCAGCAGTAGTTGACCTCGTCAGTGGCGGGATCGACACCGCGATCCTCCAGGCCGGCGACAGCCAGGTCCACCAGCATCTGGCCCAGGACCTCAGGAGTGCCCTGAGAGACCATCAGGTCACGGTCGGCTACCAGGGCGTCGGAGTCCCAGGTGGTCACGACCACGCCAGCGGCACGGGCTTCCTGCAGAGCATCGGAGACGCCGGCGGCGTCCACGGTGGAGATGCAGATGGCGTCCACGCCGGAGGCAACAGCCTGGTTGATGACGGCGACCTGCGCGGCCGCGGAAGCAGTGGCGTCGCCCATGTACTCCACGGTGATGCCCCAGTCCTCAGCGAACTCCTGGGCGCCCTGGTTGGCCACCTCAAAGAACGCGTTGCCGGTCACCTTGGGGATGAAGGCGACGGTCATGCCCTCCACGGGCTCGGCATCAGCAAAGGCGACAGCGCCCAGGCTGAATACCATGACCAATGCGATGAGAAGTGCTGCGAGCTTTTTCATGTGTATATTCCCTCCTAAAATATTTATATCCGGGGGCCTTTTTCTCCCCTGAATACCAAAATTATGTGCCGGCCTCGGTCTTCTCCTTTTTCCCGGGATGGAGCCTGGCCAGCTTCCCCTGCACGGAAGGCAGGCTCACCAGGGCCCGGCCCAGAACGACCACCACCAGCAGCACGCCGATGGGGATGTCCAGATACTGGGCGTTCACCTTGAAGCACAGAGGCATGCCGAACCGGAGCAGGCCGATGGCGATGGAGGCCAGGGCGGTGCCCAGGATGGAGCCCTTGCCGCCGGTGGACAGGGTGCCGCCCAGCACGCAGGCGGTGATGATGTTCATGGTCAGGTTGCCACCGATATCGCTCTTGGAGGTGCCCAGGTATGCGGTCATGACGATGCCGGCCACGGCGGCGGAGACGGCCGCCAGGATGTAGGTGCTCATGATGATGAGCCGGCTGTTGATGCCGGAATACTCCGCGGCGGTCTGGTTCACGCCCACGAGATAGATCTTCCGGCCGTATTTTGTCCGATGCAGCAGGATATAGGCGATGACAGCCAGGGCCAGGAAGATGATGATCTGCATGGGGATCACGCCGAACACCTTGGTCTTGCTGATGGCCTTGAAGGCGTCGGGGAAGCCGCTGATGCCCTTGTATGCCTCCGTGCTGGACAGGGTGGAGACCAGCAGCGCCAGACCCGAGTACAAAAAGCTGCCGCCCAGGGTCACCACCATGGCCTGGACCCCGCAGTAGGCCACGAAAAATCCGCTCAGCGCCCCGCACAGGGCCGCCGCCACGATGGCCAGGGCCACCGCCGCCCAGATGTTCAGGCCGAAGTCCTGCCAAGCCACGCCGATGATGATGGATGTGAGGCCCACGATGGAGGACACCTGGATGTCGATGCCGCCGGTGATCATCACCATGGTGACAAAGATGGAGATGATGCAGATAGAGATGAAGTCGTTGGAGGCCGTCATCAGCAGGGGGATGCGCAGGAACTTGGGGTTGACGGAGCCGAAGACCACGAACTCCAGCACCAGCAGCAGCAGCAGAAATGCGTTCCAGCCCGCGTTCGGTCCTCTCAGGAATTTTTTCATCGTACCGCCTCCTCCTTCGTTACTTTCTCCGTTCGGGCGGCGAGACGGGCGTGGCGGTTCTTCACCGCAGCCCGCTTCTGCAGCAGCGAGTCGGCCACCACGATGGTCATCAGGATGACGCCGGTGATGGCGTTATCATAGTTGGAGGAGAAGCCCATGAACACCAGCAGGTAGCTGATGGAGGCCATGATGACCGCGCCGATGGCCGCGCCGATCACCGTGCCCACGCCGCCGGACAGGCTGATGCCTCCCAGCACGCAGGCGGCCACCGCTTTCATCTCGTAGCCGTTGCCGCTCAGGGACGTGACGATGCCGATGCGGCTGGTGAAGATGATGCCGCCGATGGCGGCCATGACGCCGCAGATCACATAGGCCCAGACCTTCGTGGCCGTGGCGGGGATGCCCACCAGCTCCGCGCCGCCGGCGTTGTCGCCCACGGCGATGAAATACCGGCCCTTCCGGGTCCTGGTCAGCAGCACATGGATGAGGATGGTCAGCACCACCGCACAGCAGTAGTAGATGGTAAAGTTGCCGAGGAGGGTCATGGAGGAGATATCCTTGAAGCTCTTGGGGAGCTGATTGACCTGCTGGACGCCCACGGTCAGATACATCAGTCCCCGCAGCACGCCGTTGGTGCCCAGGGTAAAGATCAGCGACGGCACCTTCATGACCGCCACGCCCCAGCCGTTGATGAGGCCCACGACCACGCCGATGGCGATGCCCACCGCAAAGGCCAGGTACCAGTTCTGGCCCTTCTGGATCATCGTCCCCACCACCGCGGCCACAAAGCCCAGGTTGGAGCCCACGGACACGTCGATCTCACCGGTAAAGATGGCAAATGCCATGCCCACGGCGATGAGGGTGTACACCACCGAGGTGTTGAAACAGGCTGTGACGTTCTCCGCCTGCAGGAAGCTGGGGTTGATCACGCCCACGATCAGGAACAGGGCCAGCAGGAAGCAGAAGCTGGAGACCTCCCGGGCCTTGAGGATTTTTTTGATCCCACTCACGCGCCAATCCCCTCCTTGCTTGCAATGCCGAAGGCGGCTGCCATCAGATTGTCCTGGTTGATGTCGTCCTTTTTGAACTCCGCGTTGATGTGCCCCTGATACATGGTGACGGCCCGGTCCGCCAGCTCCACGATCTCCTCCATGTCGCTGGAGATGAGCAGCACGCTCACGCCCTGCTCCCGGAGCTGGTGGATGATGTTGTACACGTCGCCGCGGGCGGCGGCGTCGATGCCGCGGGTCGGCTCATCCAGGACCACGATCTTGGGCTCCGGCGCCAGGGAGCGGCCGATGACCACCTTCTGCTGGTTGCCGCCGGACAGGCTGCCCACCAGCTGGTCCTGGCCGGTGATCTTGGTACGGAAGCTCTTCACATATGTATCCGTGATGTTCCGCTCCGCCCTGTGATTCAGCAGCACCACGCCCAGCGTATTGCTGTAAAGGCTGGCGCTGGTGGTATTGGCGGCCACGTCGCAGATCTTGAAAAGTCCGTTCAGATGCCGGTCCTCCGGCACATAGTTGAGTCCCGCCTGAATGACCTGCTTGGTCTTCCTGCCGGTGATATCCCTGCCGTTCAGGAGCACCCGGCCACCCAGGACCTTGTCCATGCCGAAGATGGTGGTGGCCATCTCCGTCCGTCCGGCGCCTACCACGCCGGCCACGCCCAGCACCTCGCCGGGCCACACCTTCAGGGAGACGTCCGTGAAGCCATAGCCGCTGAAGCCCTCCAGCTCCAGCACCGGGGCGGCGGAGTAATCCACCCCGCCGGCTGCGGCGTCCTGCTTCTGGACCTCCACCTCCGCGTCCGGCGGCAGCAGGCCCCGGACCAGGTCCTCCCGGGTGAAGTCCGACACGGGTCCGTGGATGGTGATGATGCCGTCACGCATGATGGCCACATCGGTGGCCACGTCGAACACCTCCGACAGGCGGTGGGTGATGTAGATGATGCCGATGCCCTTTTCCTGCAGCTCCGCCACCACCTTGAACAGGCTCTTCACCTCGTCGAAGGTCAGGGCGGAGGTGGGCTCGTCCAGGATCAGCAGCTGTGCCCGGCGGAGGATGCCCCGGAGGATCTCCACCATCTGCTGCTCGGCGATGGACAGGCCGTTCGCCTTCCGGCTCAGGTCCAGATCCCAGCCCACGTCCTCCATGATGGCCACCAGCTCTTTGTGCAGGTCCGCTTTGTTCTGCTTGAAGCCGATGAGGACGTTCTCCTCCACATTCATATTGGGAAACAGCAGCGGCTCCTGGGGCACCATGTAAATGCCCCGGGCCAGGGCCGCGGCGGTATTGGTCATGGACACCTGCTCCCCCTTGAACAGCAGTTCCCCGCTGTCGTGGGTGTAAAGGCCCATGATGATCTTCATCAGTGTGGACTTTCCCGCGCCGTTGCCGCCGATCAGCGCCAGGACCTCGCCGGCATTCACATCCAGGTCGATGCCCTTGAGCACCTGGTTCAGGCCAAAGGACTTATGGATGCCCCGGACCGACAGCAAAGCAGGCGCTTTTTCCCTCGTTTCGGTATTTGCCAAGCCGTTCCCCTCATTTCTCGCCAAGCGGTACAAATGTCCCTCACTCAACATTTTTGTCATTACCATTCAGTATACGGGATTTTTTCGTTTTGTCAACTGGAATGAGGGCTTTCCGGGCCAGTTTTTCAAAATTTTCTCGTCAAAAAGCACTCCCTGTCCCGACATGAGCTCGCCGAAATTTGTGCGTTACCCATAAAAGCACGGGCGTTTTTTGTGACCCTCGCCAAAAATGCAGGATTTTCCAGAAATCGCGCGCTTTCATTTGACAGGGACAATAGACAGGTGATATACTGGGAAAAAATAAACATTTGACGTTATTTCAAACTTTTGTTTGAATCGTGTGAGGGCAGCATGGAGCACATACTGGACCGGAGGGACCGGGCGGGCTATGACCGGGCACTGATGGTCAAGGCCGTCTGGTACTACTACATCGAGAACTATACCCAGCAGCAGATATCACAGCTGCTGGGCGTGAGCCGTTCCAAGGTCATCTCCCTGCTGGACAACGCCCGGCAGACAGGCGTCATCCAATTCAGCGTCTGTCAGGACGACAGCGGCCGGATGCAGGTGGAACGGGCTCTGATCTCCCGGTTCGGGCTCCAGGACGCCTTCATCGTGCCGGGGGCCTCCTCCCTGCCCTCCCCCAACGAGAGCATTGCCCAGGCCGCCGCCATGTACATCCTGCGCCGGGCAGAGGAAAACGCCTTCGTCAACATGGGCTACGGGGACACCACCAGCCGCATCCTGAACCACCTGGCCACCGCCGCCCAGAGCCCCATCAACCTGGTCAGCCTCTCCGGCGGCGTGAACTGCTATCTGCCCAACATGGACTCCGGTATCTTCAACGCCCGGCTATATCTGGTACCGTCGCCGCTTCTGGTCTCCACACGGGCCGTCCGGGACGCCCTGCGGCGGGAGCCGGATGTGGACGAGATCTTCCGCATGGTCCCCCTGTCCAGCATGACCGTGGTGGGCATCGGCTCCATGGAGGACGACGCCACCATCCTCAGCAACGGCATCCTGAGCAAGAACGATTTCACCGTCCTGAAGCTCCAAGGCGCGGTGGGCGACCTGCTGAGCCATTTCATGGACAAAAACGGCGAGCCCATCTCCGCGGACCTGGAGGAACGGCTGATGAGCTTTTCCCTGGACGGGCTGCGGCAGCTGGACAACGTCATCGGCGTGGCCGGCGGGCCGGGAAAGACGGACGCCATCCTGGCCGCGCTGCGGGGACGGTACCTGGACGTGCTCATCACCGACGAGGACACCGCCCTGCGGCTGCTCCAGGCAGAACAGACCGGCGCCTGAGGGTCAGATTTCCGGGGCAGACGCCCCGGCCAATATATCAAAAGGGAACACAGGAGGTACTTTTCATGGCAAAATATCTCATGGCAATAGACGCCGGTACCGGCAGCGTCCGGGCGGT
>CANRNU010000069.1 GCA_947632005.1 uncultured Oscillospiraceae bacterium
TTCCTTATTCGGTATAGCGGAGGCGGCTGTCAATTCGACATAATTTTCTTGTGATACTTTACCGTACATGAGCATTCTCCCTGGGCATGAAGCAGCGGCTGGGCATCGCCGTGGCCCTGGCCGGGGACCCGGACTTCCTGGTCCTGGACGAGCCGGTGAACGGCCTGGACCCCCAGGGCATCATCGAGATACGGGAGCTGATCCTGCGTCTGAATCGGGAAAAGCAGATCACTGTGCTCATCTCCAGCCACATTTTGGACGAGCTTTCCCGCCTCGCCACCCACTACGGTTTCATCGACGGGGGACGGATGGTGAAGGAGCTGTCCGCGGCGGAGCTGGAGGCCGCCTGCCGGAAGTGCGTGCGGGTGACGGTCTCGGACGTGAACGGTCTGGCCCGGGCCCTGGACGGACTGGGGGCGGAGTATAAGATCCTGGACAGCGAGACCGCGGACGTGTACCAAAAGATCCCCATCTCCCGGCTGGCGGCGGCCTTGGAAGCCGAGGGCTGCGAGCTTACCGACATCCGGGAGCGGGACGAGAGTTTGGAGAGCTATTTCGTCTCCCTGGTGGGAGGTGGCAGAAATGGCTGACCTGCTCCGGGCGGGCTTTTCCCGGCTGTGGAAGGCCCCGGTGTTCTGGCTGGGCGTGGCGTTCATGGGCGGATACGGGCTTTTGGCCTGCTGGTCCGCCTATACCAACCGATACGGCCCATATGTTTATTATCTTTACGACCTGTGCCGCTACCACACCCTGGGCACGGTATTCCTGCCGCCGGTTTTCTGCGCGCTCTTTCTGGGCACCGAGTATGAGCACGGCACCATCCGCAACAAGCTCATTGCGGGAAAATCCCGCCCAGCGGTGTATCTTTCCAGCCTCCTTTTGTCCCTCGCCGCCTGCCTTATGATGACAGCGGCATACTATCTGCCGGTGGCCCTGTGGGGCCCCTTCATCACGGAGGGGCTGGGGACCAGGCCCGGCATGCTTGCCCTCGCCGTGGGCGGGAGCCTTCTCATGGCAGCGGCCATGTGCGCTCTCTGCACTCTGGGCAGCATGCTCATCTCCCGCAAAGCGGCGCTGGCGGTGGTGCTGCTGCTGGCAACGCTGGGGTGTCTGGCGGTCAGCGGCACCGTGGAGGGCCGGCTGGGTGAACAGGAGTATTTCCAGGGCATCATGATGAACGACGACGGTGAGCTGGTGGACACGGAGAATATGGAAAACCCGGACTATCTCCGGGGCCGGGAACGGGAGATATACCAGTTCGCGGCGGACTTTCTCCCCACGGGCCAGGCTTTGGCCTATAATTTCGACATGATCGTCCATCCCTGGCGGATGTGCCTGTGCTCGGTCTTCCTTCTGTGCGCGTCCACCGGCGGGGGCCTGGTGGCCTTCCGGCGGAAGGACCTGAAATAGGGGGCGGGGATATGGGCGATCTTATCCGCACCCATCTGGTCCGGCTTTGGAAAACGCCGGTGTACCGGGCCGCGCTTCTGGTCATGCTCCCCTGCGGTCTGGCTCTTTGCAACAGCGCCACGGGCGACTATCAGGCCGGCACCACGGCCGCCGGCCTGTGGGGCCAGCCACTGTGCGGGTTCGGTCTGCTGTCGGGCTTCGTGCTGGCGGCGGTGTGCAGCCTCTTTTTCGGGGCGGAATACGCCGACGGGACCATCCGCAACAAGCTCATCGCCGGCCACGGCCGGGCCAGCATCTATCTGGCGACGCTGGCGACGAGCCTTCTGGCGGCGCTGGGGCTGTACGCGGTCTATCTGCTGGCCTGGGCTCCCCGGATACCCTGGATGCTGCGAAATTTCCCCGCCCCGGCGCCGAAAGCCCTGGCGCTGTGCCTGGCGGGGACGGTGCTGCTTGTGGCGAGCCAGTGCTCGGTGTGCGTGATGCTCTGCATGCTGGTGCAGCGGCGGGCGGTCCTGGCGGTGGCGCTGCTTCTGCTGATGGTTCTTCTGCTCTTCGCCTCCTTCCAGGCCCAGGACGCATATGAGACCGCCACCGGCGGCGGCATGCAGCTTTTCATCGACGAGGCCGGTCGGCAGCAGTGGGTGTTCCACGAGCCGGGCACCGCCGGTGCGCTGACGGCATTCCTCTATGACGCCCTGCCCGTCTGCCAGGCCTGGCGGTATATGGAGCTGGAGGCCACGCCCCGGATGCTGGCCTGTTCCGCGGCCCTGACCGCGCTGACCACGGCCCTGGGCCTTATCCTGTTTCAGCGAAAAGACATCAAATAAAGGCGGTGTGCCTATGACCGCGCTTGCCGTGGCGTGCGCCATCCTGGCCGTGACCGCCCTGGCGCTGGGGCTCAAAGTGCTCTCCATGCGCCGGGCAGCCCGGCAGCTCATCCGGGAGCTTTCCGAAAAGCTCTCGGAGGACACCAATACCCTCATCTCCCTGTCCACCTCCGACAGGGAGATGCGCCGTCTGGCGGCGTCGCTGAACGGGGAACTGCGCTCCCTCCGGGCCGCCCGGCTCCGGTACCGGCAGGGGGACCGGGAGCTGAAGGACGCCGTCACCAACGTCTCCCATGACCTGCGCACGCCCCTGACCGCCATCTGCGGGTATCTGGAGCTTCTGGAGCGGGAGGACATGAGCGCCGATGCCCGGCGGTATCTGGACACCATCGCCGAGCGGACCGAGGCCATGAAGAGCCTCACCGAGGAGCTTTTCCGCTACTCGGTGGTCCTGTCCACCGGGTCGGAACTGCCCCCGGAGCCGGTGGATATGAACGCTGCCTTGGAGCGGGCCGCCGCGGGATTTTACGCCGCCCTCACCGCCCGGGGCATCCGGCCGGACATCCGCATGCCGGAGGAACATGTGCTCCGCACCCTGAACCGGGCGGCTCTGAACCGGGTCTTCTCCAATCTCCTGTCCAACGCCCTCAAGTACAGCGCCGGGGACCTGGAGATCGTGCTCACGCCGGACGGGACCGTGTCCTTCTCCAACGCCGCCCCGGACCTGGACCCGGTCCAGGTGGGACGGCTGTTCGACCGGTTCTTCTCCCTGGAGGCCGCCCGGAATTCCACGGGCCTGGGCCTTGCCATCGCCAGGACTCTGGTGGAGCACATGGGCGGCTCCATCCAGGCGGGATATGAGAGTGGCCGGCTCACCGTCACGGTCTCGTTCCCGGCATAGACGGACGGCAGCAATGGCCCCGGCGGGAAATCCCGCCGGGGCCGTTCATATTTCTTCTTACTCCGCCAGGGTCACGCTCTCGGCCAGGGTCAGCAGGTCCTCTCCCGTGATGGGCTCGCCGTAGGTCTGGGACACGTCGATGCTCAGCTGGAACCGGATCTCCGCCTCCTGGTCGCACCAGATCACCGTGCCGGCATAGACGCCCCCATCGGGGTGCTCCTTATCCAGCTCCAAGAGGCCGGGCATGCCGTTCACGTCGCATTTCTCCACGGTGCCGGCCCAGCCCAGGTCGGGGTCCTCCAGCGCCGAGAGCCGCTCGTCCAGGTACGCCTGCTGCTCCTCCGCGGCCAGGCGGACGTACTCGAACTGATAGGTCCGGTTGTCCCGGGAGTAGAGGCTGAACACCTCGTTGAAGTTCTCGCTCCAATACAGGTGGTCCGCGAAGTCCGCCGTCAGGGCGTCGACCCCATAGCGGCCCAGGCCGTCCGGATTTTTCTCCGCGAGCGGCAGGAACGTGTCCACGCCCTCAAAGTCCTCATAGCCGGTGGTGCCCTGGGCGTTTTTGGCCTGGAGGGCCTCCAGCTTCTCCGCCGTCTCCGGGTGAGAGCTTCCGTCGAACCGGTCAGCCAGGATGTCGAAGCCGATCTCGTCTGCAGCGGCCTCCAGGGTCTGCCTGTCAAGAGCGCCGCTCCCGTTCCAATCGACCGCGTCCGCGTAGAGATAGGCGCCGGGGGTCTCCAGGAGCATGACGCCCTGGCCGTTCGCCAGGACCAGGTCCAGGGTCTGGCCGCCGGTCTCGTAGGTCCACTCCTCACAGCCGTCCGTCATGTCCAGGGCGGAGGAGATGGAGGTGATGGAGCCCTTGGCCCCCGCGAAGAGGGTCCAGGTCACATCGGTCCCATCCAGGCCCGCCAGCCCCTCGATGCCCTCCAGCTTGAAGGAGCCGTCCTCGTACACATAGCCGCTGCCCATGCTGTCCTCCGGCAGGAAGGGCTCGGTCCCCAGGACCTCATAGATGTCCTCCGCATAGCCGTTGGCCATGGCGGTATGCAGCTTCACGCCGTTTTTCTCCGCGATGTCCTCCAGGACCTTCCGGCCCTCTTCGGTGTAGTCCCCGTAGTTGGCATAGGGGGAGTCCACGGGCGCGTTGCCGGTCTCGGCCACCATGGCGGTCGCGTTGGCGTCGTACCAGTTCTGCCACTCCGACCAGGCTGTGTACTCCGGTGTGCCCTGATAGCCGTTCCAGCTGATCCGGGTCCAGTTCTCCGCCGGCGCCTCGGTCTCCGCCGCGGAGGGCTCGGCCACGTAATCCTGGATGCTGGCCATGTACGCGGCATAGGCTGTGATGGACAGCGCCAGCACCAATGCCGCCGCCAGGGCCAATGTGATGATGCGTCTCGTCGTATGGTTGGTCTTCATATCCTGCTCCTTTCCCAGGGACGCCTTCACCTGCCGGAGAAGGACCGGGTCCGGGGCCTCCACGCCCCCAAGAGCGCGGCGGAGCATTGCGTCGGTCTTCTTTTCGTCAATCATCTTCCGCCAATCCTTTCTCCACCAGTCCCCGCGCCGTATGCAGCCGGCGTTTCACCGTGCCCTCGGGCAGGGACAGCGTCACAGCGATGTCCTTTACTTTCATTTCCACGGAATAGTACAGCACCAAAAGCACCCGGTACTTCTCCGGCAGGGCGGCCACCGCCTCCCGGACCCGCCGCTCCTCCTCCCGGGCCAGCAGGCTGGCCTCCGGGTCGTCCCCGCCGGGGACGATCTGGTCCAGGAGCGGTTCCGTGGGGGCGATGCGCTCCCGCCGGGCGATCTTTCGCTTCCGGCTCCGCCACAGGCTCAGGGCCATGGAGAACAGCGTCTTCTTCGGGTCCTCCCCCAATCTCTGGGGTCTTTCCAGGACCTTCAGAAAGGTGTCCTGGAAAAGGTCCTCCGCGTCCTCTTTGGAAAAGGTCAGGCCCCGGCAGAACCGGTAGACCGCGGCGCCGTATTCGTCCACGAGACGGTCGGGTCCAACTTTCGCGCGCAAGTCGTTCACGAGCTGTCTCCTTTCGGTGGTGTGTACGCCCTTATATCGCCGCGGCAGGGGAAATGGTTCCCGTTGTTGACGAAAAAAAATCCATATGTTATAATACCACATTGATTTTACGTGAGAAAGCAAGAGGTGGTTCTTCCCCATGGATGATGGCAGTTGGCTGTCTATCC
Source organism: uncultured Oscillospiraceae bacterium (assembly GCA_947632005.1). Lineage (GTDB taxonomy): Bacteria > Bacillota > Clostridia > Oscillospirales > Oscillospiraceae > CAJOIG01. Next base: position 5,344 of record CANRNU010000069.1, read on the forward strand.
TGTTTCTGATACTCCTGATCGGTATGGCCATGTACTTCGCCCTCGCGGAGACGGCCTTTGCCTCAGTTTCACGCACTCGCATCCGGGTCCGCCAGGAAAAGGGCGACCTCCGGGCCAAAAAGGCCATGCAGGTGCTGGACGATTTTGACCGGGCTATCACCACCATCCTCATCGGCACCAACATCGCCCACCTGGCCGCGGCGGCGGTGGTCACCGTGTTCGTGACCCACCACTGGGGCATGGGCGCGGTGGTCTGGGGCACGGTGGCAACTACTTTAGTATTGTTCTTCATCGGGGAGATGCTCCCCAAGACCATTGCCAAAAAATACAGCGAGCGGTTCAGTCTTGGCACCGCCGGTTCGCTGTGCTTTTTTATGCGCTTTTTCGCCCCCGTCTCCGCGGTCCTGACCGCCATCGGCCAGGCCGCCGCCAAGCTCTCCAAGGGGGAGGGCGAGGTGTCCGTGACGGAGGATGAGCTGTATGACCTCATCGAGGACATGACCGACGCGGGGAGCCTGGATGAGGAGCAGGGAGACCTGGTCCAGTCCGCCCTGGAATTTGCCGACATCACCGCCGAGCACGTGCTCACCGCCCGGGTGGACATGGCGGCGGTGGACGTCTCCTGGCCGGCGGAGAAGGTGCTCGCCTTCATCCGCTCCCACCGGCACACCCGCCTGCCGGTCTACGAGGGGGATACGGACCACATCATCGGCATTTTGCAGATACGAAAATACATCAAGGCATGGCTCAGCCAGGGGGACGGGGTGGACCTGCGCTCCCTGCTGGACGTGGCCTACTTCGTCCCGGCCACCGCCAACGTGGACGACCTGCTGCCGGAGCTGAGCCGCAACCGGCTCAACATGGCTGTGGTCACCGACGCCTGGGGCGGCACCCTGGGCATCGTGACAGTGGAGGACATCCTGGAGGAGCTGGTGGGCGAGATATGGGACGAGGAGGACGAGGTGGAGGAGTTCTTCCGGCCCATCGGCGGCGGCCGGTACGAGGCCGATGGCCGGCTGGACGTGGATGAGTTGTTCGACCGGCTGGACTACGAGGACCCAGAGGACGACGAGGCCCTCATCCACAAGCCCCTGGCCGAGTGGACCCTGGAGCACTTCGACCTCATGCCCGCCCAGCGGGATACCTTTACCTATCACGAGCTGGAGTTCACCGTCTCCGACGTGTACCGCCACCGCATCCGCAAACTGACGGTCCGGCGGCTGCCCCGGACCGCCCAGGAAGGGGGCGAGGCCAAATGACGGCGTATGTACTGGCTCTGCTGGTGTGTCTGGCCCTGTCGGCGTTCTTCTCCGCCTCGGAGATGGCCCTGTCCGCCGCCAACCGGCTGCGGCTGGAGGGCCT
>CANRNU010000070.1 GCA_947632005.1 uncultured Oscillospiraceae bacterium
AATGACGACGGCACCCTGAACCGTGCCAGCATGGAGACCATCACCAACCCCGACGACATGAACGCCGTCGAGGCTGCCCTGAAGCTGAAGGACGCCACGGGCTGCAAGGTCATCGTGGTGACCATGGGTCCTCCCCCCGCGGAGGGCATGCTGCGTGAGCTGCTGGCCATGGGCGCCGATGAGGGCTACCTCATCTCCGGCCGTGAGTTCGGCGGTTCCGATACCTATGCTACCTCTCAGATCGTCGCCGCCGGCGTCAACAAGATCGGCGTGGAGAAGGGCGACATCGTGATGTGCGGCCGTCAGGCCATCGACGGCGATACCGCCCAGGTGGGCCCCCAGATCGCCGAGAAGCTCCATCTGCCCCAGGTGACCTATGCCGCCGACATCCAGGTGGACGGCGAGGACATCACCGTCAAGCGCATGCTGGAGGACGGCTACATGACCATCAAGGTCAAGACCCCCTGCCTGCTCACCTGCATCAAGGAGCTGAACGAGCCCCGTTACATGAGCGTTGGCGGCATCTTCGAGGCCTACAGCAAGCCCGTTACCGTGCTGGATTACGAGGCGCTCAAGGACGATCCCCTGATCGACGCCTCCACCATCGGCCTGAAGGGCTCTCCCACCAACATCCTGGTCAGCTTCACGCCTCCCCAGAAGGGCGCCGGCATGATGCTGGAGGGCAACGACATGGCGACCTGCGAGAAGCTGGCCGGTATCCTGACCGGTAAGCACATCATCTGAGAGAGGAGTAAGAGAAAATGGCTTTTAATAACACTGATCTGGCTGCTTTCAAGGATGTATGGGTATTCTGCGAGCAGCGTGACGGAAAACTGATGCCCACCGACTTCGAGCTCATCAGCGAGGGCCGCCGGCTGGCGGACGAGCTGGGCGTGGACCTGTGCGGTCTGCTGCTGGGCGACAACGTGGAGGGCATCGCCAAGGAGCTGGGCGGCTACGGCGCAGATAAGGTCTATGTCTGCGACCACCCCCTGCTGAAGGTCTATACCACCGACGCTTATGCCAAGGTCATCTGCCAGGTGATCGAGGAGCTCAAGCCCGAGGCATTCCTCATCGGCGCCACCAACATCGGCCGTGACCTGGGTCCCCGGTGCGCTGCCCGGCTGCACACCGGCCTGTGCGCCGACTGCACCCACCTGGACGTGGACATGGGCATCTACAAGAACTTCCTGCACGAGGCTTCCACCCTGGACGACGCCCGCATCGACGGGCTGAACACCGCCATGGTGCTGGGTCAGAAGCACGACGTGTCCCGTGACCTGAAGATGACCCGTCCCGCTTTCGGCGGCCACCTGATGGCCTCCATCATCTGCCCCCGGTTCCGTCCCACCATGGCCACGGTCCGTCCGGGCGTCATGAAGAAGCGTCCCTTCGACCAGGCCAAGGCCGACGCCTGCCAGATCGTGAAGCCCGCTTTCGAGCTGAGCGAGGCCGACATGGAGACCGAGGTCACCGAGGTCGTGAAGGCCGCCAAGAAGCTGGTGGACCTGATCGGCGCGGACTTCATCGTGTCCGTGGGCCGCGGCATCAGCAAGGATGTCGAGGGCGGCATCAAGCTGGCCGAGGAGCTGGCTGAGGAGCTGGGCGGCGTCGTCGGCGGCTCCCGTGCGGTCATCGACAGCGGCTGGCTCTCCGCCGACCACCAGGTGGGCCAGACCGGCAAGACCGTGCACCCGAAGGTATATGTGGCTCTGGGCATCTCCGGCGCCATCCAGCACAAGGCCGGCATGCAGGACTCCGAGTGCATCATCGCGGTGAACAAGAACGAGTCCGCTCCCATCTTCGAGATCGCGGATTACGGCATCTGCGGCGACCTGTTCAAGGTCACCCCCATGCTCACCGAGGCCATCCGCGCCGCTAAGGCCGCGAAGTAAGCACTTCCAAACAAGACAAAAGGACCGCTCACTGAGCGGTCCTTTTTCTGTGGTAATGGGGATGGAATTCTCCGGGGGCCTGTGCTATACTGCGGGGGAACGTAAGGAGGGATGTGTCATGTGGGCGATCCTGGCGCTGGGGTCCGCGGTGTTCGCGGCGCTGACGTCTATTCTGGCGAAGATCGGTATCGAGGGGGTCAACTCCAACCTGGCCACGGCCATCCGCACGGCGGTGGTGCTGGTGATGGCATGGGGGATGGTGTTCCTCACCGACGCCCAGGGCGGCATCGGCGCCATCAGCAGAAAGAGCTGGCTGTTTCTCATCCTGTCCGGCCTTGCCACCGGCGCCTCCTGGCTGTGCTACTATAAGGCCCTGCAGATAGGCGAGGCGTCCAAGGTGGTACCCATCGACAAGCTGAGCGTGGTGATCACGCTGGTGCTGGCGTTCGTGTTCCTGCACGAGAAATTCACCACAAAATCTCTGGTGGGCTGCGCCCTCATCGGCGCGGGGACCCTGTGCATGGTGCTGTGAAGGGCGGTGCCGGGGATGGAAGTGCGGCTCGCGCGGGCGTCGGTGAAGGACGCAGAGACCCTGTGGAAGATGCAGGTGGCATCCTTTGTGGACATGCTGAAGCGGTATCAGGACTATGAGACGAACCCGGCCAGCGAGCCGGTAGACCGGATGGTCTGGCGGCTGGAGCAGCCGGATACATATTACTATTTCATCTTTGCGGACGGGCAGACGGTGGGCGCGATCCGGGTCATCGACAGAAAGGACGGGTCCCGGAAACGCATCTCCCCGCTGTTCGTGCTGCCCCGTTCCGGGACCGGGGCATCGCCCAGGCGGCGATGACGGAGGCGGAGCGGCTGCATGGGGACGACGGCTGGGAGTTGGACACCATCTTGCAGGAGAAGGGGAATCTTCACCTGTATGAGAAGATGGGCTACCGGCAGACGGGGAAGACGACCGTCATCAACGACCGGATGACACTGGTATTTTATCAGAAGGGCGGAACGAAAGCATGACTTACAGAAAAGCGACAGCGGCGGACATCGGGGCCGTGACGGATATCTACGAGGCCACCCACGACCTGCGGGATAAGGGCGAGCACTACACCGGCTGGGTCCGGGGCATCTACCCCTCGGAAAAGACGGCCCGGGACGCCCTGGCCCGGGGCGATCTGTTCGTGGCGGAGGAGGACGGCGCGGTGGTGGGCACCGGCATCATCAACCAGCAGCAGGTGGACGTGTACGAACAGGGGGATTGGCAGTACCCCGCCCCGGACCGGGAGATCATGGTCCTGCACACCCTGGTCATCCATCCGGCCCACTACGGAAAGGGCTTGGGCCCGGGCTTCGTCCGGTTTTATGAGCGGTATGCCCTGGAGCACGGCTGCCCGTATCTGCGCATCGACACCAACCAGATCAACAGCAAGGCACGGGCCATGTATAAGAAGCTGGGCTTTGTGGAGATCGGCGTCGTCCCCTGCGTGTTCAACGGCATCGAGGGGGTGCGGCTGGTGCTGCTGGAGAAAAAAGCGGGAGCTGGAGCGTGAGATGAAAAAAGACAGGACTTGGGTCTCGGTGGCGATGATCCTGACGGCGGCCGCAGGGTGGGGCCTGATCGGCCTGTTTTCCCGGCCCCTGACGGCGGCGGGGCTGTCCGCCCTGCAGGTGACCTTCGTGCGCAGCGTCATCGTGTTCGTGGGGATGGGCGTTTTTCTGCTGGTGAAGGACCGGTCCCTGCTCCGCATCGACCCCCGGGACATCTGGATATTTCTGGGCACGGGGCTGGTTAGCATCGTGTTTTTCAACGTGTGCTACTTTACCACCATCCAGATGACCACCCTGGCGGCGGCCTCCATTTTGCTGTACACGGCCCCCTGCTTCGTGATGCTCATGTCGGCGGTGTTCTTCAAGGAGCGCATCACGGCCCAGAAGCTGGCGGCCCTGGCCCTGGCTTTCGGCGGGTGCGTGCTGGTCAGCGGCATCGGCGCCGGGGGCATCACGCCTTTCGGCCTTCTCACCGGCGTGGGCTCCGGCCTGGGCTATGCCACCTACAGCATCTTCGGCAAGGTGGCCCTGAAAAAGTACCACACCTTCACCGTCATCTTTTACACCTTTGTGGTGTCCACGGTGTGCCTGGCCCCCTTCGTGCATGTGGGGCAGGGAGCGGCCATCGTGGCGGGCAGCGGGAAAACGGTCCTGCTGGCCCTGGGTCTGGGGCTGGTGTCCACCTTCATGCCCTATGTGTTTTATACCGGCGGGCTGGAGGATGTGGAGGCGGGCAAGGCCTCCGTGCTGGCCTTTGCCGAGCCCATGGTGGCCACCTTGGCGGGCATCGCGGTGTTCCATGAGCGGCTCAACGTCATGAATGCCGCCGGCATCGGGCTCATCTTTGCCGCCATCGTGCTGCTGAACGTGCCAGTGGGCAGGAAGAAGAAAACGGCGGCGCGATAGAGCGGGAGTTGACGGTATAAGGTTTTTCTAAAAAGGCGGTGTGCTGATATGGAAATAAGGAAAGAACGAGCAGACGATCACAATTCAATCTTACAGGTCGTAACAGAAGCGTTTTCTCATGCTGAACATAGTGATGGAAACGAGCAGGAGCTTGTGACTCTGTTACGGGACGCTCCGTCCTTTATTCCAGAACTCTCCCTTGTGGCAGTGGAAGATGGCAAGATAGTGGGGCATATCCTCTTTACCAAGATCACCATAGGAGAATACACTGAACTTGCTCTCGCGCCCCTTTCTGTTCTTCCGGCATATCAGCGAAGAGGAATCGGGCAAGCGCTTATCCGTGAGGGACACCGTATTGCCAAACAGTTGGGGTATGACTACTCAGTAGTATTGGGTTCCCCAGCATATTATCCGCGTGCTGGTTATCTTCCAGCGAGCTTATACGGAATTAAAGCGCCATTTGAAGTGCAGGACGAATACTTCATGGCGTTCAGATTACAGGACGATGCACCTCAAGTGAAAGGGATGGTCAAATATGATCCAGCCTTCGGAATCGATTGACAGCTTCCCATTTGCCGCGCCGAAGGCGCACATTATTGACGGCTCCCTTGTGCAAAGGGAGCTGGCAGCGCGAGGCGCTGACTGAAGGATTGTGACAACCCCTCCGAGCGCCGCAGGCGGCGCCCACCTCCCCTTGCACAGGGGAGGCGTTCGATATGGGGCGGCTTCGCCGCAGTTGGATATGAAAAAATCGGCGGGACCCGGTCCCGCCGATCGAACTATTCAGCATGTGATCATTCTCCGTATGGATAACAGTGCTCCGCCTTGGACTGGAATTCGCACAGCCTCGCGATCTTCCCGGTTTCGTCAAAATCAGCGATGGTCACCCCGTCAAAGGAATCGGTCACGCCGTCATACTCACACTGGAAATACCACTCCGCCACGGCTGTGCGGCCCACTTCCAGCACCCGCTTGACCGACCACTCAAGGACCCTGCCTCTGTCGTTCCAATCCCTGAACCACTGCAGGATCTGAGAAAGACCGCGATACTCCGGACCGTAGCACTCGCTGTATACCGCGTTATCGGAAAAGGTATTTCTGACCGTCTCAATGTCCACATCTATCCACGCGCGGAAGTATCTGCGAATGATCTCTTCCATTTATATCCCTCATGAAACAGTGTCTGTGTGTATTGCCTTCAGGAGACTGACCGGGGCCCCCACACGCCACGCCAAACCGGGGCCCCCACGGAAACAGCGTTTCCGTGGGGAGAGGAAAAACAAACGGAGTATTCGAGCTTTGGTGCTGTGTACCAAAGAGAGACCTACGAAGTTTGTTTTGACGAGGGGAAAGGAGAAAGGCCCTTGACCTTTACCGGTGCCCCCAAGCGGCACGCTTGCCGCGTGGGGAGAGGAGGAGCAGCGAAATAATCAGAGCCTGACACTTGTGTCAGGCTCTGACCTATGAAGCTAGCTCCGACGAGTCAGCACTTTTCCCAAATGGTGGCAACGCCCATGCCGCCGCCGATGCACAGGGTGGCCAGGCCGTACTTGGCCTCGGGCCGCTTCTGCATCTCGTGGACCAGGGTGACCACGATACGGGCACCGGAAGCGCCCACGGGGTGACCCAGGGCGATGGCGCCGCCGTTGACATTGACCTTGCTCATGTCAAAGTGCAGCTCACGGGCCACGGCGATGGACTGAGCGGCGAAGGCCTCGTTGGCCTCGATCAGGTCCATGTCGTCGATGGTCAGGTTGGCGCGCTCCAGAGCCTGACGGGAGGCGGG
>CANRNU010000071.1 GCA_947632005.1 uncultured Oscillospiraceae bacterium
ACGATATTCCTCCTCTGTTATTTTGGATTCCGGTCGGCAAACCTTTTCCATCTTAACATTGGAGGTTTATCTTTTCTTCTCATAGGCATAGCCTTTTGGGAACCACGGGCATAGCCCGTGGTTTTCGCTCTACAAGAAGAATGACCGTCCCGCACAAAAAGACGCTCTCCGCCACCCGGAGAGCGTCTTCTATTTCATCTCCTGTTTCAAACGCTACACCACGTCATAATCGCCCATGGTGAAGAACCAATTGCGCAGTTCCATAAGATCCGGCTCATCCGGCGCCTGCTCCCGGAGCCGGCGCACGCATAGCCGGAAGGGCTGGGGCTCCATGAACTTGGGGCATCGGAAAAAGCCCGCCCGCCTCAGGACCTTGCTCTCCCCGGTGTTGGGCAGCATCAGGCATCCCGCCATGTCACCGCCCTGCTCCTGAAGGACTGCCATCACCTTCCGCAGAAGCGCCCGGGCCTGGGCCTCATGTCCGTCCAGATACAGAAAATCCCCAATCATAGCACATTGGATACCCGCCACTTCCATGTTCCGTCCGATCGCCATCGCCACCGGCTCGCCTTTTTCCAGTGCATACCAGCACTCATACTTCCGCCGGGGGATGTGCAGAAAACGATAAGCGGTCCGGACACTGTCCCGAACGACCATCACAGGATACTTGTCCTTCACCGCAGCCCAAAACTTGTCTGCCAGTTCCAAATTTTCGTCCGTCAGCTTCACGAATTGTCCTGTAGCCTCTCCAGGTTTGAACAGTCCGTCAAACGGCCGGGCAAGGGTGCTCAAAAAGCCGCTGTGCAGATACTCCCGGACCATGCCGGACGGCCGCAGCGGTCGCAGATACAGCGGGATTGCCCCCAGGTCCTTGAACAAGCCGTTTTTGGTCTGTTGGGGATAACTGTTTTGATTGGGCATTCCATAGATCAAACAGTGTTTTCCGTCCTCACCTCTCTCCACAGCCCGGTGTAAAACCGAAGCATAAACCCCCTGCTTCCGATAATCCGCCCGGGTCATGGAGTTCGGTCCATGAAATCCTACGTCATCTTTTCCGCCTACCCGAAAGTTGACGGTCACCAGCGCATAGCCTCCGGCCGCTTCCTGTTTTGCCGCGTTCCAGGCCAACTCTCCCAACGTGGGTCCCGCCGGGTTTTGGTAGTACTCATAATCCAGGTACTCCGGATCCGCGATATCGTCCTCCGGGCCGTAATGGGAGCAGTACATCTCCGCCGCAGCCGGGACTCTCTCTCGAGTCAGGTCCTCCACGACCCAATCAGGCATCCTGTTCTCCCTCCTGTCCGACCACACGGAACATCTCCGCTTCTCTCTCCCGCCAGGGGCTGGTCATAAACGACACATCCCCCGGGCATGTCAGTTTTTCGATATCCCTGTCGTCCTCCGGCATATAGCCGGGGTGGGCCAGCACCTCCAGTCCCATTCCCTTCCGTCTGGCCAGTGCCTTGGCATCCGGCAGAAGCGCTTTCACGTTTTTCGCCGTCATGTGTCCAGAGAACATCACGCCCAGAAACAGCCGCTGTTCCATCTGTTCCAGTCTGGTATGGTGTTTTCGCATATCCCGCCGTCCCAGTACATTCAATACCGCTACCTTGACCAGGTTGATGAGCTGGGACCCCTCCAGTTCGGACCAGTGGCGCAGATAAAGGGAGCAATTCTCCACAGGGATCCGGATGTACTCCACCGGATATCCGCCCTCGGCAATGACCTCCATCATGCTGTCAAAGACGATGGGCAGCAGATGATAATGGCTGTGGCTGTCCAGGCGCAGGGCCTGTCCCTCCCCCAGACAGCGGACAGCTGCGTCGATCTGTGCCCGCAGCTCCCGCTTGATCTGTTCCCGGTACCGCTCCCGGCCCGGCAGATACTGCCGCAGCAACAGCGCACCGAAGGAGGCAGAAAACACGCCGTTCTCCTTCACAAGCAGCCCCACTGTCTCCGGCGGGCTGATGCTGTGCCCCTCCATGAGATTCAGATGGACCGCAATGGCCACATCTTTATAACCCCCCCGCAGGGCCTCAACAGCCTCCGCTGCATAAGGGCTGTTGAACAACACGCTCACCGCGTTCATACGGCCCTTCTCGCGGCACGCGAGGATCCGGGCGCTCTGTGCCGGAAACAGGCCATAATCGTCTGCGTGAAACTCCACCAGAGGCGTCACGCCCTGCCGTCCGGTCTTTTCCTGCTCCGCTCGCTCTTCCATGCTGTCTCTTTCCGCGCAGTTCAGCGCATTGTAGTTTCTGCGATTTTCTCAAATGGCCCCGGGAGCATAGCTCCCAGGGCCATTGGTGCGGGGTATGGGACTTGAACCCACACGTCCTGACGAACACAGGCACCTCAAGCCTGCCTGTCTGCCAATTCCAGCAACCCCGCATTTAACGCCTGATTATTATATACAGCTTCCCTATGTTTGTCAAGGGATTTTTCCCCCGGGCAAAGGCCGCAAAGCCGGAATATCCGCCCCGTCTTCCGCTTATGATGTAACATCCTCCCTCCGGCCACATTTTGGTCCTGCGGGAATATTCTGCTCCGCCACCGTACAGAATAACGGTATTAATCTACATGGAGGAAAGCTACATGAAACGTACTTTGATCGCATGGACACTGCTGCTGGTCATGGCCCTGGGCGTGGTCCCGGCCCTGGCGGCCGATCCTGTCCGGGATGTGATGGACTGGTCCCTGACCGGCCCGGAGGCGGAAGCCGCCAACGCCGAAGCGGAAGTCAACGAGACCCGGGACCCCGCCGCGAGCCCCGAGGCAGACGACACCTCCGGCCTGGTGAACAGTCCCTTTGCCCCCAGCCAGTCGGTGGTCTCCGTCAGCGGCGGCGTCTATGCCGCTGAGGAAGACGCCGGCAGCGCCGCCCAGCCCGGCACCGGCAACACCCCGCCTGTGGCGGAGAATCAGCAGATCCAGACCTACCGGGGCGTGTCCGTAGGTGGCCAGCTGTCCGCGTACGACGCGGACGGCGACGCCATGACCTATGAGATCTGCACCCAGCCCATGAAGGGCTCCGTCCAGCTGTCCCCGGAGGGATACTTCGTCTATACCCCCAAGGAGGGCAAGCGGGGCAAAGACTACTTCGGCTTCCGGGCCACTGACGCCGCCGGCAACACCTCCCAGGAGGGCACCGTCATCATCAAGCTGGTCAAGCAGAAGTCCAAGGTGACCTACTCCGACCTGACCGGCGAGGGCTGCGAGTATCCCGCCGTGGTCCTGACGGAGGCCGGCGTGTTCACCGGCGAGAACGTGGGCAGCGACTATGTGTTCCATCCCGACGCCCAGGTGACCCGGGGAGAGTTCCTGTCCATGTGCATGACGGCAGCGGACTGCGACGTGCTGAAGGGCGTCAGCTCCACCGGCTTCCAGGATGACGCCGACATCGGCGCCTGGCTCAAGCCCTATGTGGCCACCGCCCTCATGAACGGCTATATCCAGGGCGAGGCCACCGCCACCGGCGCGGCCTTCGATCCCGCCGGACCCATCACGCTGCGGGAGGCATGCGTGACCCTCAACTCGGTGCTGGGCGTGTCCAACGTGGTCAGCGCGGCGGCCTATGTGGGCGAGGAGAACGGCTCCGCCCCCTGGGCCCAGGCCGTTGCCAACCTCACCGCCTGCGGCGTGATGCCCCACGACTGGGAGGACGTGGAGGCCGTGCTCACCCGCTCCGGCGCGGCAGAGATGCTGGCCAACGCCATCGGTCTCATCCGGTCCCGCTGATCGTTTTCTGACGGCGCCGAAGCGCCGGGACTGCCCATCAGGGCGGCCCCGGCGCTTACTTTTTCAAATGCTATATCTCTTTTTTCGGTTCGGCCATGACGGTCCGCTGGTCTGTATAGAGCACCATGCCGGGCCGGGCCCCCTTTTGCTTTTTTACGAACCGGGCCTGGGTCACATCCACGGCCACCCGCCCCGCCTGGCCGCCCTCGGAGTAGAACGCCGCCAGAGAGGCCGCCTCATACACGGACCTCTCGTCCGGCTGGGCTCCCTCGCACCGGAGGATCACATGGGCCCCGTGGAGCTTCTGGGCATGGAGCCACAGGTCCGTCCGCCGGGCAGTCTTGAACGTCAGTTCATCGTTTTGCAGGTTGCTGCGGCCCACCAGCACCTCCAGCCCTGCCGAGGTCGTGAACCGCAGGGGCTGGGCAGGCTTTTCCCTGCGCTTGCCCTTCCCCTTCTGCTCCCGGACATAGCCCGCCCGGACCAGCTCCTGCCGGATGACCTCCAGGTCGGCCTGGGTCTGGGCCCGGTCCAGTTCCGCGGCGATGGAGGCCAGATACTCCGCCTCCGTTCGGTTCTCCCCGATCAGGGCCACCAAATGCTCCCGGGCCGTCTTCTTTTTCGTATACTGCTTATAATATTGGGCCGCGTTCTGCTGAGGGGACTTTCTGGGGTCCAGGGGCACATCCACCAGGGGACTGTCCGGCGCATAGAAATCCTCCACCGTGACGCTGGCCATGCCAGGCTTCATCCGCCAGATGTTGGCGGTGACAAGATCGCCCATGCGCTTGTCCGTCTCCCGGTCCTCCGTGGCGGACAGCTCCTGCAGGCGAAGGGCGAGCTTCTTTTCCGTCCGGCTCTTGGCGTTCCGGACCAGCTTTGTCAGGCTCTTTGCCCGGCTCTTCAGGTGCTCGGTCCGGTCCTTCTCGGCGTAAAACGCCTCCAGCAGCTGGGACCACCCCGGATAGGACACGCTCTCCACCCCGGGGCCGTACTGCAGGATGGGCAGGAAGGTGAAGTCCTTGGGCTTGCCATCCTCCACCAGCATGGTGGGCGTCCGCTCCAGGTTCTCCAGGCTCTCCGGCGCCGGCGGCAGGCCCCGCCACTCCATCTCCCGGCGGATCAGGGGCGACAGCCCCGAGAACTTCCCCGGGTCCGGCTTGGGGGGCAGCCGGTAGATGAGCCCGGGCAGGAGCTGCCGCAGGGGGCTCATCTCCTCATCGATGCGCCGGGCCGCGTCCAGGATGCGCCCGTCGGCGTCCACCAGGATGAGATTGGCGTTCCGGCCCAGAAGCTCCGCCGCCAGGGTCCGCTCCGACGCCTGGCCCAGCTCGTCAAAGCATGCCAGCCGGAACAGCAGCATCCGCTCCCGCGCCGGCTGGGTCACCTCCACGATCCGGGCGCCCTGGATATACTTGCGCAGGAGCATGCAGAACATGGGCGGCTGGGCGGGATTTTCATATTCCGCCTGGGTCAGGCACACCCGGGCGGACCCGGAGCCAAAGCACAGCGCCAGCCGGGCCCCGCCCCTGTTTCCCCGCAGGGCAAGTACGACCGTGTCCTTTTCCGGCTGATGGACACGGTCGATCTTCATCCCGGCGAGCCTCTCCTGAAGCTCCCGGCCAAGCTCGGTGATAAAAATCGCATCAAGGGGCATGGTCTTCCTCCAAAACGGCGGCAAACAGCGCCTGTATCCGCTCCGTCCGGCCCGCCAGCCACAGCCAGCCGAACAGGGCCTCCAGGGCCGTGGCGGCATGGTACTGGGCCGGGGTGCATCCGGCGGGGCAGCCGTGCACATGGGCGTTCCGGCCCCGGTGATATACCTTCTGCTCCTCCTCCGTCAGCCGTGGCAGGAGCTTTTCCATGGCCGCGGCCTGGGCCGGGGCGGCCACATAGGCCACCGCCGCCCGGTGCAGGTCCCCCACCCGGGCCG
>CANRNU010000072.1 GCA_947632005.1 uncultured Oscillospiraceae bacterium
AAGAAGTGCATGCCGATGACGGGGTGGGCCAGGCCGTTGCCCATCTCGGTGACGGACAGAGAAGAGGTGTTGGAGGCGAAGACGGTCTCGGGCTTGCACAGGGTGTCCAGCTCCTTGAGCAGGGTCTTCTTGGTCTCCATATCCTCCTTGACGCACTCGATGACCAGATCGGCGTCCGCGGCGGCCTCCCGCTCCTCGATGAGGATGTTGGCCAGCAGGGCGTCCACGGCCTCCTGGGTCATCTTGCCCTTGGCGACGCGCTTGGCCAGGGAAGCGGCCAGCTTGTCCTTGTGCTTCTGAGCGGACGCCACGGAGCTGGCAAACATCATGGCAGTGTGGCCCTTGGCCGCAAAGACCTGAGCGATGCCGCTGCCCATGGTGCCGGCACCAAATACTGCGACTTTCATTGTGTTTCCTCCTATAAAACAATATTTTATTAGACGATTTTTCCAACTGCCCCAGGCAGTTTTCAAACTTGTTTCCCGCTACGCATACGCGCGCATGACGACCTGGCGGCATGTCCCTGCCGCACCATTGTTATTATAGTGGCAATCGCCTGATTTATCAAGTCCAATCGGCCTGGAAATTGCGGTTTTTTTCAGAATTTGCCGCCTTCGGAAAAGGAATCGTTAATTTTCTGTCATTCCCGCCGGCAGGGCCCCTCTTTTGCGGCCGGCGGACCCCCTCACAGGAAGGAAAATGCCGCCGCGAACACCACCGCCGGGAGCAGGTTCGCCACCCGGACCTTCTTGCCCCAGACCAGGTTCAGTCCCACGCAGAAGATGAGCACGGACCCCACCATGGAGAGGTTGGTCAGGGCCCCGTCGGTCATGAGAGGCCGGATGAACCGGGCCAGGGCCGTCACGCTCCCCTGCCAGACCGCCACGGGGATGGCGGAGAAGATGCAGCCCTTTCCCAGGGAGCAGGTCATCGCCAGCACGATGATCAGGTCCATCACCGCCTTTGTTCCCAGGATGGACCAGTCCCCGGATATGCCGTCCTCAATGGCGCCCATGATGGCCATGGCCCCCACGCAGACCGTGAGGGACGCGGTGACGAAGCCCTCCACGAACTTCTGCTCCCGGGCGTTGCCGGTCTTCATCTTCAGCCACTCGCCGAACCGCTCGAAGGCGCTCTCAATGTCGATGAGCTCCCCCACCAGGCCGCCCAAGGCCAGGCTGCCCACGATCACCATGGTCCCGCCGCTGGAGAGGCTCCCGCCCTCCACGGACAGCATCCCCTCCATGGCCCCGGCGATGCCCAGGAACAGCGAGCTCACCCCGCAGACCTTGGTCAGCGTGTCCTGGATGCGTTCCGACAAAAAGCGGCCGCAGATCATCCCCAGCAGACCCCCCAGCACGATGCCGGCGGCGTTGAGGACCGTACCCAATCCGATCATGACAGCTCCTCCTTTTTCGCGGCCATCATTGTAGCACACTGTCTCCGTTCCGGCAAGATGCAAAGCGTCCCCGGGAGCGGCGCTCCCGGGGACGCGTGGTCTTATGGATATCAGCCGTCCGCCGGCATGGTCAACATGCTGAGCATATCGGCTATATGGTCCTCGCCGTAAGAGTTTATCCGGATGGTCATGACCAGATCCTGGTCGTTCTCATAATCGTTGCAGACCAGGAACAGCCACTCGGTGTAGCCGGCCACCGTCTCACCCGTGGCCTGGTCCACATGGTCGTATTCAAAGTGGATGCCGTCATAGTCCACGCCGTTGATCGTGACGGTGTTCGGCTCCATCTCACAGTTGGACATGCCAAGGGTCTCGAACGCAGAGCCGCCGGACATCGTGAAAAACATCAGGTTCCGGCCGGCCGCAGCGGTGCTGCTTTGCAGCTGGCCCGCGCCGGTGAAGGCATTCACCGGGATGCTGACGATCTGGTCCTTTTCCGGCGAGATGATATACATGACCGTTGCAGCGTTGCCGCCGATCAGATACTCTCCCAGGTACTCCACCGGGTCCGTGCCGCTGGCCTCATCCCAGCCGACGCTGGCAGCCAGCTTTTCCTCCGTCATCACGCCCCAGCTGGGATCGAAGGAGCAGGACATGCCGAAGACTTCGTTGGTGTAGACAGGATTATCCGGATCCAGACTGCCCGCCAGGGCCGCCACATCCACCGGTCCCGCCGTCTCTTCCGCGGGCTCCTCGGGCTCTTCTGTGAGCCCTTCCTCCGCCGCAGCGCGGGCAGCGTCTTCCTCCAGGGCCCGCGCGGTCTCTTCATCCATTCCTTCCTCCAGGGCCAGAGCAGCGTCTTCCTCCGCTTCCTCCGCAGGCGCGGCCACAGCGGCTCCCAGCCCGGACAGGTCTATCGTCACCGGCTCCAGCACCAGGTCATCAAAGGTCTCCGCGTCCTTGACGGCCAAGTCGAACTCCACACTGTCAAAGCTCTCGATATGGGCCTCCGCCAGTTCGTCCTCATACCAGTAGAAATAGTAGTCATAGGCGGAAGTCCCCGCCGGCACGGTCTGGCTCCAGTAGGGATCGCACATGACGCCGTTGATGCAGACGTCTTCCGCCATGAACACCACGTCTTCTTCCGTGTTGTTCTCCAGGTAGAAGACCAGGGAGGGCGCCCCGTCGTCCCAGACGCCGTCCGGGTCAAAATCCTTGACGACGGCAGTATAGTCCCCGGAGAGGACCGGGACCTCCGTAAAGCCGTGGCCGAAGGTCAGGTCGGTCAGAGACGGCGTATCGGACACCGCGTTGACAGACCAGGAGACTGTGTCCTCGAACACCGTCTCGATGCTGTCCCCGTCATAATAGATCCAAAGATCTATCATCACATCGTTGATGTAGTTGATGCCTTTTTCCGCCAGGTCGTCCTCATACCAATACATGTCGCAGTACGCCTGCTGGCCGGCAGCTACTTCCTCGGAGCCATACGCGGTACACTTCCGGCCGTCCAGATAGGTATCCATGACGGCAAAGCGCAGGTCCTTGTCGGTCTTGTTCTCATACAGCATGGTGAAGGTGGGCCTGCCGCCCTCATCCGGCTTGAACTCCGTCACCGTCACCTTGACGTCGTCGTTGTCCAGCGGGACCGTCTCCTCAAAGCTGTACTGCACATCCGCCGGCGCCGCCAGGGCGGGCACGGCCCCCAGGCTCAGGGCCATCGCCAGCATCAAAACCGCTGCCAGTATACGTTTCATCACATTCCGCCTCCTGCAATTCGATCGTTCTGCCTTTATTTATACCACACGCCGATGCTCTTTGCAAGTGGAAGAAGCCCACCGGAGATGCGCTCCGGCGGGCTCCGCTCTATTCTTTCCTTATCCGTTCTGTGCCACGTCCAGGGTGACCGTCTCGGAGAACAGCTCTTCCTCGGTGTCCGTCACATAGGCCCGGACGGTCATGGTGATGGTCTCGAACTGCTCGATGGAATCGATCGCGATCACCATGGCTGCTATATCGGGATTGCTCAGCGCCGCGAACTGCAGGAAGCCCACAGACCAGTCGGCGTTGCTTTCCTCGCTGGCGCCCGGGGCCAGCGATGTTGCCCAGAATGGGTCGTAGGGAACGCCGTTGACGGTCACGTCGTCCAGCGTGAAGGTGATGTTCTTGTCGGTCTCATTTTCCGCGTACAGCCCCATGGTGGCATTATGTCCCTCCGGGTTCTCAAATCCGGTCATGGCCAGGAAGGCGCCGCCGCTGGAGCCCAGCACCGTCATCTCCTGCTCGCCCTCCGCCCCAGCGGCCGTTTCGGCGGATGCCTCGGCGCCGGCCACGGTCACATGGTCAAAGATGGTGGTCACGACGCTGTCGTCAATGGCGCTGCCGTTGTCCATCTGGTAGGTGTACTCCACCTCCGCCGTCAGCAGGAAGTGCCCCGCCTTCGTGGCGGCGCAGTAATCCACAGACTGCACCCGGCTGCCAAAGACATTGGTGGTCTCGTAGGTGGTCTTGGCCCAGGTGACGGACATGCCGTTGATGGTCTCCGTCACAGCGTCTGTGGCCTGGATGTTCTCCTCCTCCATGTCCGCCGCGATGCCCTGCCAATATTCGATCTTGTCCGTCACATACTTCTCCGGGTCGCTCTCGTCCACCAGGTGCAGACCGGTGCGGCCCGAGCCGTAATCCAGAACGTGGACCATCATGGCGTCCACATTGCTGGACTGGCTGAACTCATCGTAGAGCACGCACTCCGTCGGCAGGGAGATGGTGACGCTCTGACCGCCGGTAGAGAGGGTGATAGGGTCCGTCGTGGTCAGCTTCTCCTCCAGGGCCTCATAGACGAACTCCCCGGCCACCGCTTCCGCGGGCTCCTCCACGGGTTCTTCCATGGGCACCTCTACAGGCTCTTCCACGGGCACCTCTGCGGGTTCTTCCGTGGGTTCCTCCACAGGCTCTTCCGCGGGTTCCTCCACAGGTGCGGGGGCCTCAAATCCGGTCAGGTCCACCGTCACTGGTTCGCTCGTCAACACTTCATAGGTCTCGGGAGAAACGACGGCCATATCGAACTCCACCTTCTCAAGGCTCTTGATATGGGCCTCCTCCAAGGTGCTTTCCGACCAGCGGAGAAAGTAGTTATAGGCAGACGTTCCCGCCGGCTGCGCGCTGCCCCAGTAGGGCTCACACTCTACGCCGTTGATGAAAACGTTTTTCGCTGAAAACCTTATGTCCTCTTCGGTGTTGTTCTCCAGGTAGACGACGAAGGAGGGCTCCCCGTCGTCCCAGGGGCCGTCCGGGTCGAAGTCCTTGATGACGGCGGTATAGTCCCCGGAGAGGACCGGGATCTCCTCAAAGCCGTTGTTAAACGTCAGGTCGGTCAGAGACGGCGTCTCGGACACCGCATTGACAGACCAGCGGACCATGTCTCTAAACACTGTCTCGATGTCGGCCCCGTTATCATAGATCCAGAACTCTGCCATCACGTCGTCAATGTAGTTGATGCCGTTCTCCGCCATGTCGTCCTTATCCCAGTATAGCTTGCTATACACCTGCTGGCCGGCAGCTACTTCCTCAGCACCGTAGCCGCCGCATTTCCGGCCATTCAGATAGGCATCCACGGCGGCAAAGCGCAGGTCCTTGTCGGTCTTGTTCTCATACAGCATGGTGAAGGTGGGCTTACCGTCCCGATCAGGCTCGAATTCCGTCGCCGTCACTTTGACGTCGTCGTTGTCCACCAGGACCGTCTCCTCAAAGCTGTACTGCACATCTGCCGACGCAGCCAGGGCGGGCACGGCCCCCAGGCCCAGGGTCAGCGCCGCGGACAGCAGCAGCGCCAGATACTTTTTCAGGTACTTCATTTTTCTTCCTCCGCTCAAAATCACGGCATCCCATCGTCTTCTGCCTATATGGTTGTTATACCATGCTTTTCTCCGATTTACAAGGAATCATGACTGCCGGCCAGGGACCTGGCCGGCAGTCATGATCATCTGATGGTGAAACGCCCGGATGGAAATGACACCGCCGCCGTGGCGGTGTCGCCGGCTATATGCGTCTAATCGGCGGCGGGCTCCGCCGCCACGCCGGTGAGATCGATCACCGCGTCGGCTCTGGCTATTTCATCAGTG
>CANRNU010000073.1 GCA_947632005.1 uncultured Oscillospiraceae bacterium
TGGAGGTTTATCTTTTCTACCCATAGGCATAGCCTTTTTGGAACCACGGGCATAGCCCGTGGTTTTCGCTCTACAAAGAAAACCCCCGAAGCTCTCGCTTCGGGGGTCAACTTTTCACGGAAAAATCACACGGCGCGCTGGACCTTGCCGCTGCGCAGGCAGCGGGTGCACACGTACACATGCTGAGGCTTGCCGTCCACGACTGCCTTCACGCGCTTTACGTTGGGCTTCCACATACGATTGGAGCGCCGGTGGGAGTGGCTGACCTTGATGCCGAAAGTCACGCCTTTTCCGCAAATCTCACATTTTGCCATCGTAATCAGCTCCTTCCTACTGCCCGGAGGACAGCTTTCATATAATACCAGACCGTTTGGCAAAATGCAAGCATTTTTTTCGTTTCCGGAAAAAACTTGAAAAATTCCCCGATAGCGATTGCGAAAGGCGGCGGTTATGTATTAAAATAGAATCGATTTATAATGCCGTTGGGGCACTCTCCCCAAGAGACGCCGGTCGTTCCAAAACTCCGCGGCATGGCATACTATGAGAAATGAGGTGCTCCCTCCTTATGAGATACGATGTGAAGCTGTCCCTGATCGCCCAGGAGCGGGAACTGCATCTGAAGGTGGTCTACGCATCCACGGACTACGAGTCCATCCGCATCCACTCCGTGGACCTGAACCGGCCCGGCATCCAGCTGATGGGCTACCTGAAGCACTTCGACGCCTCCCGCCTGCAGGTCATCGGCATCAGCGAGACCACCATGATGGAAGAGCAGGACCACGAACGGCGGCTGGCAGGCTTCGAGGCAGTCATGAGCCAGCATGTGCCCGGGGTCATCATCGCCCACGACGAGGCCATACTGCCCGAGTGCCTGGAAATGGCGGAGAAGTACAACGTGAGCCTTCTGGCCACCGACATGGACACCTCGGAGTTTTACGCCCGGCTCATCGGCTCCCTCCGGTATCACCTGGCCCCCCGGGAGACCATCCACGGGGTGCTGATGGAGGTCTACGGCGAGGGGATGCTCATCATCGGCGACAGCGGCGTGGGCAAATCCGAGACCGCCCTGGGCCTTCTCAAGCAGGGTCACCGGCTCATCGCCGACGACGCGGTGGAGATATTGCGCACATCCAGCTTCCAGCTGGAGGGCCGCTCCCCCGCCATCATCCGGCACTTCATGGAGCTCAGGGGCATCGGCGTCATCAATGTGCCCAGCGTGTTCGGCGTGGGCGCCATCAAGATGAGCTGCCCCATCGACCTGGTGGTGGAGATGGAGCTGTGGGACAACAACAAGCACTATGACCGGCTGGGCCTGGACACCAAGACGGCGGAATACCTGGGGGTGAACGTGCCGCTGGTGACCATCCCCGTCCGCTCCGGTCGGAACCTGGCCGCCATCCTGGAGCTGGCGGCCCTGACCAACCGGCAGAAGAAGACCGGCTACAACGCCGCCGAGGACCTGGCCCGCCAGGTGGACCAGAGCGTGGACGCGGGCCTGAACTTTTAGTCGTCTGAAAGGCAGTTTATGGAGTTTTCTTCCCTTCTCAAAGATATACGCGCCAAGCTTCCCGCCCTGGACCTGCGGGAGAACGAGCCCATGGCGGAGCACTGTTCCTTCCGCATCGGCGGACCGGCCGCGGCCATGGCCCTGCCCGCCTCCGGGGATGAGCTGGAGGCCCTGTGCGCCCTTTTGAAGGCGGCAGGGGTCCGGCCGCTGCTCATCGGCAACGGCACCAACATCCTGCCCCCGGACCAGGGGCTGGACCGGTTCGTCGTCGCCGTCTGCCCCGGCGTGGGCAGGATCACCGTGTCCGGCACGGCTGTGACGGCAGACTGCGGCGCCACCCTGGCTCAGACGGCCATGACCGCGGCGGAGGCGGGCCTCACCGGTCTGGAGTTCGCCCACGGCATCCCCGGCAGCGTGGGCGGCGGCGTGATGATGAACGCCGGAGCCTACGGGGGGGAGCTGAAGGACGCGGCAGCCGAGACCGTATGGCTGGACGAAGACCTGGTCCGGCACACCACCGTCGGGTCGGAGCACGGCTTTTCCTACCGGCACAGCGTCTTTTCCGGCCGGGAGGTCGTCCTGCTGCGGACCACCTTCTCCCTGGCCCCCGGCAAAAAGGACGCCATCCAGGACCGGATGCGGGAGCTGGCCGCCAAACGGCGGGCCAGCCAGCCCCTGGACCTGCCCTCCGCCGGCAGCACCTTCAAACGGCCCGCAGGCGGATACGCCTCCGCCCTCATCGATCAGGCGGGCTTGCGGGGCTTTGCCATCGGCGGGGCCCAGGTATCGGAAAAACACACCGGGTTCGTGGTGAATCGGGGCGGGGCCACCGCCGCCGACGTACTGCGGCTCATGGAACACATCCAAAAGACCGTCTATGCCCATTCCGGCATCCTGCTGGAGCCGGAGGTCCTGGTCCTGGGGGAGTAAAAGCATGGAATTTCTCATCATCACCGGCCTGTCCGGGGCGGGCAAGACCCGGGCGGCGGACATCTGCGAGGATCTGGGCTACTACTGCGTGGACAATCTGCCTGTGGCGCTGCTGGGCCGGTTCGCGGCCCTGTGTCTGGCCACCCGCGGCCGGTATGAGCGGGTGGCCCTGGTGATGGATGTGCGCAGCGTCCAGAGCTTCGACGAACTGGACGCCGCCCTGGAGGAACTGCGGGCCTTGGACTGCCAGGTCCGCATCCTCTATTTGGAGGCGGAGACGGACACCATCCTGCGCCGGTACAAGGAATCCCGCCGGCCCCATCCCCTGGGAAAACCCGGGGAGCCCCTCCGCCGGGCCATGGAGCGGGAGCGGGCGTTTTTGGCGCCTCTGCGGGAGCGGGCGGACTTCATCGTCAAGACCGACGCCGCGCCCCTGAACAAGCTCAAGGCCAGGATATGCGACTGCATCCAGCCGGAGGACCGGAGCTTTGCGGTGAACGTGCTCTCCTTTGGCTATAAAAAGGGCATCCCCCCGGAGGCGGACCTGGTGTTCGACGTGCGGTGCCTGCCCAACCCCTTTTATGAGCCGGACCTGCAGGACCTCACCGGCCTGGACGCGCCGGTGGCGGACTATGTGTTCCGCAACGGGAACGCCCAGATACTCCTGAAAAAGCTGACGGAGCTTTTGGAATTCCTCCTGCCCCTGTATGCATCGGACCGGCGGGAGCTGACCGTGGCGGTGGGCTGCACCGGCGGCCATCACCGGAGCGTGGCCATGGCCCAGGCCCTGGCTCAGGCCCTGGAGGACAGCGGCCGGCTGGTCAGCGTCCACCACCGGGACCTGGAGAGCTGAGATGAGCTTTTCCGCGGACGTAAAAACAGAGCTGTGCCGGGAACCGCCCGGCAAGCGGTGTTGCGCTCTGGCGGAGGCATACGGCGTGCTGCTGTACGCCAACACCTTCGCCCCCGGCCAGATCCGCATCATGACGGAGAACGACGCCTTTGCCGCCCGGCTGCCCCGGCTGTTCCGCCGGGCCTTCTCCCTGGACTTCGACGTGCTGCCGCCGCCGGACGCCGCCGGGAAGCGGTCTTTTCTCATCACGGACCGGGACAAGCTCCACACCATCTTCTCCGCCTTCGGCTACGACCCGGACCGGGCCCTGGTCCACCACATCAACCTGGCGGTGGTGGAGCAGGACTGCGACCGGACAGCCTTTCTGCGTGGCGCGTTTTTGGCGGGCGGCAGCGTCACGGACCCGGCCCGGAGCTATCACCTGGAGCTGTCCACCGGCCATGAGAGCGTCTGCCGGGAGACCCATGCCCTGCTGCTGGAGATGGGCTTTGAGCCCAAGGACGCCACCCGGGGCCGGAGCTGGCTCACATATTTCAAAAAGAGCGACGCCATCGAGGACCTGCTCACCACCCTGGGCGCGCCGCTGTCCGCCATGGGCGTCATGCAGGCCAAGGTGGAAAAGCACATGGCCAATGCCATGAACCGCATCACCAACTGCGACATGGCCAACGCGGACAAGATCACCGGCGCCGCGGCGGAGCAGCTGGACGCCATCCGGGCCATCGAGGCGGGCCCGGGGCTGGACGCCCTGCCCCCCGCCCTACAGGAGACGGCGCTGCTGCGCATCGCCAATCCCGCCGGCAGCATCTCGGAGCTGGCCCAGCTGGCCTGGCCGCCGGTGACGAAAAGCTGCATGAACCACCGCCTCCGCAAGCTGATGGAATTCAGCCGGAGCCTGGAATAGGAGATATCTATGTCCTTCGTACATCTGCATGTCCACAGTGAATACAGCCTTCTGGACGGCGCCTGCCGCATCCGGGAGATGGCGGCCTATGCCAGGGAGCTGGGACAGACCGCCCTTGCCATCACGGACCACGGGGTGATGTACGGTGTGGTGGACTTTTACCGGGCCTGCCGGGACGCGGGGATCAAGCCCATCATCGGCTGCGAGGTGTATGTGGCCCCCCGGGACAGGACCGACAAGGAATACGGCCTGGACAACAACTATTCCCATCTCATCCTCCTGTGCAGGAATGAGACGGGCTATCACAACCTGTGCACCTTGGTCTCCGAGGGCTTCGTGAACGGCTTTTACATCCGCCCCCGCATCGACTGGGCGCTGCTGCACCGGCACGCCGAGGGGCTCATCTGCCTGTCCGCCTGCCTGGCCGGGGACATCCCCCAAAAGCTGGTGAACGGCCAGTACGAGGCCGCCAAGGCAAAGGCGCTGGAGCTGCGGGAACTGTTCGGCGAGGACGGGTTCTACCTGGAGCTGCAGGACCACGGCATCCCCGACGAGCGCCGGGCCGCCCAGGGACTCATCCGCATCCACAACGAGACCGGCATCCCCCTGGCGGTCACCAACGACGCCCACTATCTTCGCCGGGAGGACGCCCGCATCCAGGACGTGCTCATGTGCATCCAGACCGGCAAGACCGTGGATGACCCGGACCGGATGAAGTTTGAGAGCCAGGAGCTCTATCTCAAAAGCGAAGAGGAGATGCGCGCGCTGTTCCCGGACTTTCCCGAGGCGTACGACAACACATGCAAGATCGCGGACCTGTGCGATTTCGACTTCCAGTTCGGCCACTACCATCTGCCCCAATTCCAGCTCCCCGCCGGGGAGACGGACAGCTTTTCCTACCTTAGAAAGCTCTGCTATGAGGGGCTCGGGCAGCGTCTGCCCGGCTGCGGGCAGAACTATATCGACCAGCTGGAGTACGAGCTGGGGGTCATTTCCCAGATGGGCTTCGTAGACTACTTCCTGATCGTGTGGGATTTCCGCAACTACGCCCGCACCCAGGGCATCCCCACCGGGCCGGGCCGGGGCTCCGCCGCCGGGAGCCTGGTGAGCTATGCCCTGCGCATCACCGACGTGGACCCCATCAAATACAGCCTGTTTTTCGAGCGTTTCCTCAACCCGGAGCGGGTGACCATGCCGGATATCGACATGGATTTCGGCGACCGCCGCCGGGGCGAGGTCATCGACTATGTGAC
>CANRNU010000074.1 GCA_947632005.1 uncultured Oscillospiraceae bacterium
AAACGACACATGAGAGTCATCACAGGCACGGCCCGGGGCCGGAAGCTGGCGGAGCCCGCCGACATGTCCGTCCGGCCCACCACCGACATGGTGAAGGAGGCCATTTTCAGCATCGTCCAGTTCGACGTGCCGGGCCGCCGGGTCCTGGACCTGTTTGCCGGCACCGGCCAGCTGGGCATCGAGGCCCTGAGCCGGGGGGCGGCTGGCTGCGTGTTCGTGGACAACAGCCCCGCGTCCCTGGCCCTGGTGCGGAAGAATCTGGAGATCTGCAGGATGCAGGCCACAGTCATCCGGGCGGACGCGGTGAGCTATCTGGAGCACTGCGGCAAATTCGACCTGGTCTTCGTGGACCCGCCCTATCACGCCGGGCTCTATGACAAAGTTCTCCAAAATCTATTTTCATTTGACATAATAAATAATGGTGGTATAATACTTGTCGAAAGTATGCGGGATGAGCCGATGCCCCCGGCGCCGGTGCCCTATGAGCTGGGCCGGACCTACCGGTACGGAAAGATATCCCTGACCACATACAGGAGAAGTACGACATGACCACTGCCCTCTATCCCGGGAGCTTTGACCCCATCACCCTGGGGCACCTGAATATCATCCGCCGGGCCTCGAAGATCTTTGACCGGGTCATCGTGTGCGTGATGAAAAACCGGGAGAAGACCCCCATGTTCACCATCGAGGAGAGGATGGATATGGTCCGCCGGTCCACGGCACGGTTCGGGAACGTGGAGACTGCCACCACGGACAAGCTGCTGGCGGAGTACGCCAAGCAGTTCGACGGCGCCGTCATCGTGAAGGGACTGCGGGCGGTGTCGGACTTCGACTATGAGTTCCAGATCGCCCTGGTGAACAAGAAGATGAACCCCGATCTGGAGACGCTGTTTCTCACCTCCAGTGAGAAATATACCTTCCTCAGTTCCACGGTGGTGAAGGAAATGGCGGCCTATGGAGCGGACCTGAAGGAGTTCGTGCCTGTGGAGATCATGCAGGACGTGATTGAGAAGACCAAAAACAGGAGGCAGACAGAGAAATGAACGAGAATGATGGCATCCTTGAACTGATCGATATGCTGTATACCATGATCAATGACGCCTGGGGCGTGCCTCTTGGCCAGGACAAGTGCCTGGTGGACCGGGAGAAGGCCCTGGACCTCATCGAGGAGATCAAGGCGCAGCTCCCCGCCGAGATGGCGGAGGCAAAGCGTCTGGTGTCGGCCCGGGATGAGTTCATCCGCAACGCGAAGAAGGAGGCCGAGTCCGTTCGGAAAGTGGCGGAGGAGCGGGCCCGCAAGCTGGTGGACGACCAGGAGGTGGTCCGGGCGGCCAAGGCCAGGGCGGAGGAACTGATCGCCACGGCGGAGAACAAGTCCCGGGAGCTTCGCCGCACCGCCAACGAGTATGTAGCCGAATCCCTGCAAAACGCGGAGGAGGCAGTCAATCAGGCCCTGGGCATGATCCGGCAGACCAGGTCCCGGGTCCGCAGCGCCGGCGCTGCCAGCACCCGCGCTCCCCGGGAGCAGCGGGAGCAGTAATCGTCTGTCCTCAGATATATCGTCAGGGAGAGCCCGTTTCGCGGGCTCTCCCTTTTTCTGTCACGGAAGGGGACGTGCGCGCGTTATTCGTGGTGAGCGCGCTCGAAAGGAGGCGGGAAGACATGGACGAAAATACGGCCCTGGCCCGGCTGCGGCGGGGGGATGAAAAGGCCCTGGAGTGGTTCGTGACCCGATACACGCCCTATGTGGGGGCCATCGTGTGGAACGTCATCGGCGGGCGTCTGTCCGTCCAGGATGGGGAGGAGATCACGGCGGACGTGTTCCTCACCCTGTGGAGAAATCGGGAAAAGCCCCGGGAGGGGTCTGTCAGGAGCTATCTGGGGGCCATCGCCCGCAGCCGGGCCATCGACAGGCTCCGGCGGACGGCGGGAGAGCCGGAACTGGAGTACGACGAGCTGGACATGGCCGTGGAGGGCCCGGAGGGGTCCGTTCTGGCCCGGGAGGACAAGACGCTGCTGCTCAGGGCGGTGGACGAGCTGGGGCCGCCGGACCGGGAGATATTCCTGCGCCGGTATTATTTCGGCCAGACAGCCCCGGAGATCGGAAAGAAGCTGGGCATGAGGCCGGAGGCGGTCCGGCAGCGCCTGAAGCGGGGCAGGGACCTGCTGCGGGAGAGACTGACGAAGGGAGCGCACGAGAATGGATATTTTTGATATGTTCGACGGGCTGTGCCCCGACGACCTGCCCCTGGACGAGAGCCCCATCGAGACAAAGCATGTGATGAAGCTGGTCCGGGCGGAGGTAAAAGCAACAGAGAGAAGGCCCCGGCATATGAGCCGGGCGTTACGGACGGCCCTCATCGCGGCAGCTATGGCGGCCTTTCTGGGCGTGACGGCCTACGCGGCCTATGAGTTTTTCATTGACAAATACGTCATCGACCAGCCCTATCCCTTTGAAACGGAGGAAGAGGCGGCGGACAGGACCACGGCCCGGATATCCCTGACCGGCTACCAGGGCACACCGGAGTACCAGGCGTATACCGAGTGGGAGGCATACGAGAGCGACTGGTGGGAAAAGGCCATGGAGCAGGACCCATGGCAGGCGCGGGGCGTGGACGATTCCTGGCACGAGACCCCGGACAACTATGCCAATCTGTACGGCGCCTCTTTCCAGGACCAGGCAGACGAGCTGGACGCCATCGTGGAGAAGTACGGTCTGACCCTCCACCAGGACATGGCGGCCTATTACCAGGCAAAGGACCTGTACGAGGCCCTGGGCACGGAGCCATTCTTCACGGGGGACATCGTGTCGTACACGGAAGACTATGATGTGAGCGGCTATGTCTACGACGACGGCAGCTTTAAGGCGGAGTTCGACGAGGACCTGTCCGGGGACCGTACGGTGGGCATTCAGATGTTCGTCAATGCCAAGGGTTCCTTTGCCACTATCTCCGGCGTGACGGAGCTGACCGAGGACTGCGAGGCATGGCAGTACACCACCAAAAGCGGCAGGAGCGTGGACCTGTACCTTGCGCCCCGCAGCGCGGAGATCATGACGGAGAGCGAGGGGGCCTACATGGAGGCGGGAGTTCTCAGCGGCAGCGCCCCCAGCTACGACCCGGCGAAAGACCCGCAGCTGAGCGAGGAACAGAAGCAGTTCTATCTGGAGGGCTGTCTGCTGGCAGACCCCGATATGACCGAGGCCGAGCAGGAGGCCGCGTGGCAGGACTTTTATGACATGTGTGTCGAAAGGGAGCAGGCGGCTCTGCCGCCGGCCATCACCAAAGCGGACCTGGAGACCATCGCGGACAGCATCGACTTTGCCGCCCTGGCGGACCGGTTCGACGGCACGGCCCACCCCGAGACCGCCGGCATGCTGCCGGTGCTGAAGGAGCGGGAGGCCGAGCGGTTCGCGCCGCAGGACGCTGAGACGGGGGCATATCAGGCAGAGCAGGAGGATGTGTCCGCGGCGGCGATCGACGATGCGGAGGTGATCGATGAGCTGGGTATCTTTGCGCTCACCCCGCCAGAAGGATATATGGACGCCTTCCTATCGGGCCATCGGCTTGGACATGCGCTCGATTGGACGGAGCAGCCTGTCGGGGATGTGGTCACCAGGCAATACATGGGCGGGAAGGCCGCATATCTGATCGAACTGAGCTGGTACCGTTTCTATCCCGACGAGGGACGGAGCAGTTCCACTACAGCGGAGGTCCTGGAGTCGGCGCGGGAATTTTACGAGGGACAGGGCTATGACCTGTCGGAGCTGGAGGTCAACGGCTGCGAGGGCTTCGTTTTTGCCGACGAGCCCTGGGGGGCCCGGGCCGCATGGTATGACCCGGAGCGGGACCTGCTGTTCATGCTGGTCGCATTTGACGCCGACGTGGACGTCGGCGGTGCGGCGGAACTGGCCGCGACCGTGGGGGAGCAGCCCGACCCGCAGCCCACGCCCCCTCCCGCGGGGGAGCAGACCAAACCGCTGTCCACGCCAATTCCCATTCTCCAATAAAACGAACAGGGCCCTGCCGGGATATGGCAGGGCCTTGCCATTTTGAGTTGCAGCGAAAATGCACATGATTGACGGCTCCCTTGTGCAAAGGGAGCTGTCAGCGCCAAAGGCGCTGACTGAGGGATTGTTACCAGTCTGGAAGTTACCTCAGCACTGGCAACAACCCTTCCACCACGCTTCGCGCGGTCCCCCTCCCCTTGCACAGGGGAGGCTTTTGATAAGGTGATTTACTTCACGCCCTCCACGAACCGGAGGAAAGCCTCCTTGCCCTCCGGGGTGCGCTTGTAGACCCCGGCGTGCTCCAGGACCCGGGCGAAGACCTTGCCCACCTCGTCCTGCAAAATGGGCAGGGCATTGGCCGGGGTGAAGGTGTATTGCTCTTTCAGCCCGTCGGCCCAATCGGCGTGCTTGGCCAGGACCTCGTCGGCGCGGATGTCGCTGCCCTTCACCAGGGCGTCCGCCAGGTCTGCCAGCTCTGTCTTGAGCCGGGCGGGGAGGACGGCCAGGCCCATCACCTCGATGAGGCCGATGTTTTCCTTCTTGATGTGGTGCAGCTCCTGGTGGGGGTGGAAGATGCCCAGGGGATATTCCTCCGTGGTCCGGTTGTTGCGCAGCACCAGGTCCAACTCGAACTGCCCCTCCCGCATCCGGGCGATGGGGGTGATGGTGTTGTGCATCTCGCCCTTCGTCTCAGCATAGATGCCTGCCGCCGGGTCCGAGTACCCCCGCCAGGCCAGGAGTATCCTGTCCGCCAGGTCGATGAGCCGGTCCGGGTCGGCTGAGCGGATGCGCAGCACGCTCATGGGCCACTTGACGATGCCCGCCTCCACATCGGGATAGCCGGGGAAGGTGACCGGCGTCTCCACCGGGGCCTTGGCCATGGCGAAGGTGTACCGACCGCCCTGGAAGTGGTCGTGGCTCAGGATGGAGCCGCCCACGATGGGCAGGTCCGCATTGCTGCCGATGAAGTAGTGGGGGAACAGCCGGAGAAAATCCATCTGCTTGCGGAAGGTGGACCGGTCGATCTTCATGGGGATGTGTCTGGAGTTGAGCAGGATGCAGTGCTCGTTGTAATAGACGTAAGGGGAGTATTGGAAAAACCAGTCCTGGCCGTCCAGGGTGATGGGGATGAGCCGGTGGTTCTGCCGGGCGGGGTGGTCCAGCCGCCCGCCGTAGCCCTCGTTTTCGGCGCAGAGCTGGCAGGCGGGATAGGCGTTCTGGGGGGCCAGCTTTGCCGCGGCGATGGC
>CANRNU010000075.1 GCA_947632005.1 uncultured Oscillospiraceae bacterium
CCTTTGAGGGCTTTGCCATCTGCCTCGTGTCCGCGGCTCTGTTCGCTCTGGCGTTCATGGGCTTCTCCGGCATGAAGTTTCCCGTATAAGGAGGGCGCGAGATCATGACTGTTGTTTCTGCAATCATCATCCTCGGCGCGCTGGGCCTGGTGTTCGGTATCCTGCTGGCCATCGCAAATAAGGTGTTCTATGTGGAAAAGGACCCGAAGGAAGAGGCCGTCCGTGCCGTGCTGGCCGGCGCCAACTGCGGCGCCTGCGGCTACCCCGGCTGTGACGGTTACGCCGCGGCCGTCGCCAAGGGCGAGGCCCCGGTAAACGGCTGTGTTCCCGGCGGCGCCGCCGCTGCGGCTGCCATCGGCGAGATCATGGGCGTCTCTGCCGGCTCCGCCGAGCCCAACGTGGCCTTCGTCCGCTGCTCCGGCACCTGCGGCCACACCAAGAAGAAATTCGAGTATGAGGGCCTGAGCTCCTGCCTGGCGGCCACCAAGGTCCCCGGCAGCAACGGCGCCAATGTGTGCCCTGCCGGCTGCCTGGGCTTCGGGGACTGTGTCAACGCCTGCCCCTTTGACGCCATGCACATCGTGGACGGCATCGCGCAGGTGGACCGGTCCAAGTGCGTTGGCTGCATGAAGTGCGCCGAGACCTGCCCCAAGAAGCTCATCACCAAGGTCCCCGCCGCCTCCACCAACGTCGTGGGCTGCAACTCCACCGATAAGGGCGCCCAGGTCACCAAGTACTGCGACTTCGGCTGCATCGGCTGCATGAAGTGCAAGAAGGAGTGCCCGGCCGACGCCATCACCATCGAGAACTTCCTGGCCAAGATCGACCAGGACAAGTGCGTCCACTGCGGTCACTGCGCGGAGGTCTGCCCCCGCAAGGTCATCCACACGGTGGCGTAAGTCCCATAAAGAAAAGGTCCGGCCAGCGGCCGGACTTTTTCTTTGAAGGAGAGATACGTTATGGAATTGTGGGAAAAGATCTCCGCCATCGATCTGGGACCCATCGACCTGGGACGGCTGATATCCGCCATGGTCACGCTGATCCTGTGTCTGATCGTCATCCGGCTCCTGAGCCGGCTCACCCACCGGACCCTGAGCCGGGTGAAAAAGCTCTCCGAGCCCATGGCCGGCTTTTTGGAGAACTGCGTAAAGGCGGCGCTGTGGGTACTGGCCGCCATCATGGTGACCGGCGCGCTTGGCATCCCGACCTCCTCTCTGGTGGCCGTGGTCAGCGTGGCCGGCCTGGCGCTCTCCCTGTCCATCCAGAACGTGCTGGGCAACGTCTTTTCCGGCATCACCCTTCTCATGACCAAGCCCTTCGAGCCGGGGGATTACGTGGACATCGCCGGGAAGACCGGCACCGTCAAGAGCGTGGGGCTTTTCTATACGGTCCTGGACACCTTTGAGAACAAGCAGATCAGCATCCCCAACGCGGATGTGACGTCCGCGCCCCTGGTGAACTTCAGCGCCGAGCCGGTCCGCCGGCTGGATCTGACCTTCACCGCTACCTATGACGCGCCGTCGGAGCAGGTCGTGGCGGCGCTGCTGGAGGCCGCCGCCGCGGCTGAGCCCATTTTATCCGACCCGGCCCCATACGCCGCCATCCGCTCCTATCAAAACAGCCGCATCGAATACGCCCTGTGGGTCTGGTGTCAGACCGGCGCCTATTGGGACGCCGTCTTTGCCATCAACGAGCAGGTCGGCCGCAGCTTTGCCCGCCGGGGCATCGAGATGGGCTATGACCGGCAGGATATCCGTGTAATTTCCGATTGACAAGCACAGGAAAAAGGCGTATCATAGCGACAGTTCATGAGGAAGGACCTTTTATATCATGCGTTTCAGCTTTACTGCGGGATTTAGCTTCTTTACCTTTGCCATGCAAAAGTAGAGGCGATTTTCACTGCGGTAATACAAATGGTATGGTTGCTGTGCGGTGAGATACGCCGCACAGCTTTTTATTTTCTTAAGAAAGGCAGAAAAACAATGGATCTGGAGACCTTGAAGCAGCAGATGGAGGACCTGGACGGACAGATGAGCGCGCTGTTCGCCAAACGGATGGAGCTCGCGGCCGACCTGGCCAGAGCCCGGCAGGAGCAGGGCCTGGTGCCCATGGACCTGGCCGGACAGCGGGAGGCCAAGCAGCGCTTTCAGGAGGCGGCGGGGGAGGACATGTCCGGATATGCGGGCGTGGTCTATTCCACCCTGCAGGATGTGAGCCAAAGCTATCAGGCGTCTCTGCTCCGGGGCCCCAGCGCCCTGTGCGGGCGCATCGCCAAGAGCCTGGAGACCACGCCGGAGCTGTTTCCCGAGTCGGCCACCGTGGCCTGCCAGGGCGTGGAGGGCGCTTACGCCCAGATCGCCGCAGACAAGCTTTTTAAGGACGCCCACATCTCCTATGTGAAGAGCTTTGAGGCGGTGTTCTCCGCCATTGCCAGCGGCTTCTGCCAATACGGTATCCTGCCCCTGGAAAACAGCACCGCCGGTTCCGTCAACCGGATCTACGACCTGATGATGGCCTACAATTTCAGCATCGTTCGCTCCGTCCGGCTGAAGGTGGACCACAACCTGATGGTCCGGCCTGGGGTGAAGAAGGAAGACATCCGAGAGATCTTTTCCCACGAGCAGGCCATCGCCCAGTGCACGGAATTTTTGAAGACCCTGCCGGGCGTCAAGGTCACCGTCTGCGAGAACACCGCCGTAGCTGCCAAGCGGGTGGCCGAATCGGACCGGACGGACATCGCCGCCCTCAGCTCCCACGCCTGCGGCGCCCTGTATGGCCTGGACACCCTGGCTGCCGACGTCCAGGACAAGGGCAACAACTATACCCGCTTCATCTGCATCGGCAAGGAGCCGGAGATCTTCCCGGGCGCAGACCGGACCAGCGTCATGCTCACCCTGACTCACCGGCCCGGCGCCCTGTACCGGGTCATGAGCCGCATCACAGCCCTGGGCATCAACCTGACCAAGCTGGAGAGCCGGCCGCTCCCCGACCGGGATTTTGAGTTCATGTTCTACTTCGACCTGGAGACCAGCGTCTATTCACCCCGGTTCATCCAGCTGCTGGCCGACCTGGAGGAGATGTGCGAGACCTTCCGGTACCTGGGCAGCTATTCGGAAATCGTGTGAGCCGCCGGCTCCTGCAGACGGGATGCAGCACAAAATCATATAGGGCGCGTTTTTTAACGCGCCCTATCTCTTTATTCCGACGTCAGGATCTCGTACAGCTCCCCGGGGGAGGACACCAGGCGCTTAGCGCCCTTTTCCTGCAAAAACGCCGCCTCCCGGAACCCCCAGGTGACGATCAGCTCGTCCATGCCGGCGTTGCGGGCGGTCTGGATGTCCACCTCGGAATCCCCGATGTATACGGCTCTCTCCCGGGGAACGCCCAGCTCCGCCAGGACGAGCTCCACCAGATCCGGCGCCGGTTTTTTGGCCACGCCGGGCCTCTCGCCCGCCGCGGCCGCAAACAGGCCGGGATAAAACTGCGCGCAGAGATCCTTCACCGCGAAGTCCACCTTATTTGACACCACCGCCAGCTGTTTTCCGGCGGCTTTCAGGTCCCGGAGCATCTCCGGTACCCCCTCATAGGGTCTGGTGGTATCCCGGTCATGCTCCTTGTAGTGGTCATGGAACGTGACATACAGCGCGTCCAGCTCCGCGCTGTCCGTGCCGGCCGGGGCGCCGCGCTGCACCAGCATCCGCACTCCGTTGCCCACGAACCGCCGCACCTCATCCAAGGTCCGCATGGGATAGCCGTGGTGCGCCAGCGCATGATTCAGACTGTTTTTCAGGTCTTCCAGCGTATACAGGATCGTCCCGTCCAGATCAAAGATCGCAAGGTCGTATTTTCCCATAGGTCCTCTTTCCAGTTCCTCCATTGTCAGTACACATAGCTGAGGCAAGTGATGTCCCGCCCCAGCTCCTCAAAATATACGGTATATTTTTCCACATACCGGTAGCCGCACTTTTCGATCACCTTCCGGGACGGGATGTTGTCCTCAAAATGGTCCGCAAAGCAAAGATCACAGTGGTTTTTCAACAGCGCTGTGACGGTTTTCAGGGCCTCCGTCCCATATCCCCGGTCCTGATACGGCTTTCCCACCACAAAACCCGTGCTCACACAGCGCTTCCCGGCAAATTCCGGCAGATCGGGCCGGTATTTGTGGACGTTGACGTACCCGATCAGTTTATCGTCCCGCAGGATTGCGATGCAGGCGTTATGGCGCACAAGGCCGGCAAAAAACCGGTCAAAGGCCGCCTCTGTCTCCGCGGGCAGAAATCCCGCCGGTTCCGTCACGCTTCTGTCGGCCAGGAGCCCGCGCAGGGTGTCTTTGTCGTCTGCGCACAGCAGCCGGTATGTCAGCCGCTCTGAACGGAGCGTTTTTTCATTTTGTCCCGTCATCTTCCTACAGCGTCATTTTGATGACGGCAGGGGAGCAGGTGTCTCCCCGGCGGGGGCATTTTTTGCAGCACGCCGCCACATCGGGCGAGGTCCCCCAATCCATCTGTTCCCAGCCCAGCTTATAGTAATACGCGGGCACCTTGGCGCTGCCCCATATCTCTTTGACCCCCCGCCGCCGGGCCTCGTCAAAGACCACCTGCTGCATCCGCTTGCCCAGGCCCTCGCCGCGCCGGTCCTCCCGGACCGCCAGATCCCCCAGCACATAGACCCCGTCCCGGATCTGCAGAGCGGCGCAGGCCAGCATCTGACCGGTCCCGGCGTCATCCATCCGCCACATCTTTACCATCTGCTCGGCGGGGACATGGCTGATCTCCACCTCCATACCGCTTTCTTGGCACAGCACGGAGAGGGGATAATACTCGTCCGTTTCCCTGATGACGTATCCCATATCTGCCCTCCCTTATATCCGAGCCATTGTAATATTCATATGGCAAAGCGGCTCGGCGCAGCGCCTTGCGGCGTTTCACCACCAGACAGTCATTATAGCACAGTCAGTCCCATAAAGAAAGCACCCGGAGTTTTTCAACTCCGGGTGTTGGTGATGTTGGCAGCGACCTATTTTTCCGGTCCGTCTCCAGACAAGTATCGTCGGCACAGTCGGGCTTAACTGCCGTGT
>CANRNU010000076.1 GCA_947632005.1 uncultured Oscillospiraceae bacterium
ATCAAGGAGCAGGTCTCCAAGGAAGAGGCCGAGGAGCTCAAGAAGCGCCTGGAAGACGTGGGCGCGAAGGTCGAGCTCAAGTAAGGCAACTCTTACCCATCTGTCAAGGGCGCGGCAGTATGCCGCGCCCTTACCTTATGGAAAGGCCCCCTTGTGCAAAGGGGGCTGTCAGCGCCAGGGGTCCCCAAAAGGCACGTCTGCCTTTTGGGGAGAGGAGGAGCGCGGGAGCGAGCGGATGCCGGCGTATGCGCCGGCGCAGCTTAGCGGACGCCGCGACGACGAGACTGAGGGATTGTTCCCAAGCTGGGACATTACTCCAAGACTGGTAACAACCCCTCCGCCTCGCTTCGCTCGGCACCTCCCCTTGCACAGGGGAGGCTTTACCCCCTAACGGCCATATCCGCAGGAGGATACTCCCTATGAAATACGAACTCAAAACCGTTACCCTCAAGGACGGCAATATCGCCCTGTTCCGCTCACCGGAGCCGGAGGATACCGCCGTCTCTCTGGCCATCGCCCTGCGGCGGGAATACTGGGGTCGGGGCATCGACACGGCCATGTTCCGGGGGCTCATCGCCGCCGCAAAGGCACGGGGCGTCACCCAGCTGGAGCTGGCGCATATCCAGGGAAACGTCCGGGGTTGGGCCCTCTATGGGAAGATGGGCTTTCGCCCCTGGGGCGAGCAGCCGGACGCCATCCGCCAGAGCGACGGGACCATGCGGAGCCTTATCCACATGCGGCTGGTTTTAAGTTGACATAATCACTGGAAGCACTCCAGCTTTTGTATCTTCTTCCACCACTTGTTCTCCAGGTCCAGTACGTCATCCGTGACCACGACCGTGTCCTGATCGTCGGTATACTGCACCCGGGTGAGTTTGCCGTCCTCCCACAGGAAGAACCAGCGGTAATACCGGTCCTCGTACAGGTAATCGCTGCTGTCGAAGCAGGGAAACATCTCCGCGTCATACAGCACCCGGTGGCCATATTTGTCCCCGCACCAGTCCATGCCACCCTTGTCATACCAGTGCTCCGCCAACTCATGGGGAGCCTTGTAGGACCTGCCCGCCGCCGTGAAATCCCACATAGACATCACACGGGTCTCCGGCTCCGGCACCCGGACGGACAGAGGCCGACCGTCTTCATCCGTCTCCCGGCTGACCCATTGGAGCCGGGTCGTTCTGCAGGAGTACCCAGGATATTGGGCCATGTCCCCGTCTCCCACGGCCTGAAGGATCATGCCGCTCCGCCAGAGCGCGGGCTCCGGCGGCTCCGGGGGCCTGACCGGTTCCGGCGGCTTGACAGGCTCGGTGACTCTGGCCGGCTCGGAGGCCTTCACCGGCTCCGGCCGCTTCTTCCCAAACAGTCTGCGCAGCGCGTCCCACATATCGCGCTCCCCCTTTCAACTTAATATACGCCCATTATAATGGCGCCGCCGGTTCCCGTCAAGGGAGCAGAGCGCAGGGCGGTGCATATGTTTACATAATTTTATTTACATAATATAGTTTCCATAATAACATAACGGGGGTGCCTTTATGCGTCAGGAGAAGAGCTGCGGAGCGGCTATATATACCGTCCGGGACCAGGAGACACTGTGGCTGGTGGAGCACATGCGCCAGGGTCACACGTCATTGTGCAAAGGCCATGTGGAGGGCAGCGAGACGGAGCATGAGACCGCCCGCCGGGAGATACGGGAGGAGACGTCCCTCTCCGTCACGTTCCTGGAGGGCTTCCGGACGCGGATCGAGTACAGCCCGGAGCCGGATGTGAGGAAGGAGGTCATCTTCTTCCTGGCCCGGACGGAGAGCACAGGCTCCGTCCCGCAGCCCGAGGAGGTGGCGTCCATCGAGTTTCTGCCCTATGACAGGGCCCTGGCCGCCCTCACCTACGCCGATGACAGGCATGTCCTGACCGCTGCCCGGGATTTCCTGGAGACCCGCGGCGCAAAGTGACGCAAAGGCCAGGAAGGGCGCGTTACCGCCAAACGGCATTGACAGCATGCACAATTCTATGATAAAATTGATATAAGACTTGTGCGGGGTGGTGACAGTATGCTGCTCGACCAGGCCCATATCGCGTTTCGCCAGCTGGTGGAATGGGGCATTTTGATCCTGGAGTTTTTCGGCACGACCGTGCTCATCGTCACCGGTATCGTCAGCATGGTACGGTGGCTGAAGCGGAAATCAGACGTACGCACCATCCTCTCCCAGGGCCTGCTGCTGGCCCTGGCCTTCAAGATGGGCGGCGAAGTGCTGCGCACCGTCATCATCACGGAGCCGAAGGAACTGGTCTCCATCTTCGCCATCATCCTTCTGCGGGGCATCGTGGCCGCCATGATCTACTGGGAGATCACCAAGGAGGCCAAGATCGAGGCTATGTATCACGGGACTCCCCTGCCGAAAAAGCACCACAGGAAGGACGAGGAGGAACAAAAAGAGACTGTGGAGCAGCTCTGACCGCCAACTGTGCCAAAGCCGGACATCTGTCCGGCTTTTTTCGTTGCCGGGAGAGGTAAAACGTGGTACAATACGGAAAAACACGGATAGGAGAACGCGCATGAAATACCTTCTCATCATCGGCGACGGCATGGCGGACAATCCCGTTCCCGCGCTGGGCGACAAGACGCCCCTGGAGGTGGCCGATAAGCCGGTCATCGACGACCTGGCCCGCCGGGGCGAGCTGGGCAGCGTGGTCAACTGCCCCCGCGAATTCGAGCCAGGCAGCGCCACGGCCATCATGTCCATCTTCGGCGCCTCCCCCCTGAAATATTACCATGGCCGGGGACCGTTGGAAGCGGCTGCCCAGGGCATCCAGCTGGCCGACGGGGACATGGCCTGCCGGTGCAACATGGTGGCCCTGGAGGACTCCGGCGCCCCCTATTCCCAGCGCCGCATCCTGTCCCACAGCGCGGGCTCCATCGACGGCGAGACCTCCGACCGGCTCATCACGGACCTGTGGGCCAGCCCGGAGTTCGCCGCCCTGGCAAAGGAATACGACATCGAGATCAATCCCGGCTCCTCCTTCCGGCATTTCGCCGTCATGCACCACGCGGACATTGACGGCATCCGCCTCATCCCGCCCCACGACCATCTGGGCGAGGTGATCGGGCCCCTGGCCCCCTCCGGCTGCGCCGTGGCGGAAAAGCTGGAGAAGCTCCAGGAGGCCGCCTTCCGGTTCCTGGACCGCCACCCCCTGAACGAGGCCCGCCGGGCCGCAGGCAAGCTGCCCGCCAACGGCATCTGGTTCTGGGCGGAGGGCACCGCCGCCATCCTGCCGGATTTCGCCAAAAAATACGGCCACACCGGGGAGGTGGTCTCCGCTGTGCCCCTGGTCCGGGGCATCGCCCGGCTCTCCGGCCTGCCCGCCCCCTGGGTGGAGGGCGTCACCGGCGAGATCGACACCAACTGGGACGGCAAGTGCGCCAAGACCATCGAGATCCTCTCCCGGTGCGACTTTGCCGCCCTGCACATCGAGGCCCCCGACGAGTGCACCCACAACGGGGACACCCCGGGAAAGCTCCAGTCCATCGAATGGCTGGACAGCCGGGAGACAGCCCCCATCCTCGACTGGCTGCACGGATGCGGCGAGGACTTTCGCGTCCTCATACTCTCCGACCACAAGACCCTCACCTCCAACCGGGCCCACGACGGGGATCCGGTGCCCTTCCTGATCTATGACAGCCGGGAGAAGGTCTGCTCCGGCCTCTCCTATACGGAGAAAAACGGTCTGAAGACCGGGCTCATGCTCCCCGACGGCACGGCTTTGATGGCCAGGCTTTTTGAGCTGTGAAAGTCCGGGCCCACGGAAAACTGAATCTGTCTCTGGACGTGCTCGGCAAGGCGCCCAACGGCTATCATGACCTGCGCATGGTGGTGCAGACGGTGGAGTTTGGGGACGACCTGGACGTGGAGCTCCGGGCCGATGGCCTCTTCACCGTGGACCCGGGCCAGAGTTATCTGCCCGCCGACGGTCGGAACCTGGCTGTGAAAGCCGCGAAGCTCTTTCTGGCAGGCACCGGCCTGGGGGCAGACATCCGGGTGACCAAGCGCATCCCGGTCTGCGCCGGGATGGGCGGCGGCTCCGCCGATGCGGCGGCGGTCCTGCGGGCGCTGAACGCCCTCACCGGCAGGGACATGCCGGTAGACGAGCTGTGCGCTCTGGGCCTGCAGGCCGGCAGCGATGTGCCTTTCTGCGTGCTGGAGGGCGCGGCGCTGGCCGAGGGCCGGGGCGAGAAGCTCACCCCGCTCCCCTCCCTTCCCGACTGCGCCATCGTCATCTGCAAGCCGCCCTTTGCCATCTCCACACCGGAGCTGTTCGGCAGGGTGGACAGCCGCAAGAGCCGTCTGCGGCCGGATACGGACGGCATCATCGCCGCGCTGGGGACAGCCGACGCCGCAGGGGTGGCCCGACGGATGTTCAATGTGTTCGAGGACGTGCTGGACCGGCGGCAGGCGGAGGTCTTCGCCATCAAGCGGGAGCTCATGGACCTGGGCGCCACCGGCGCGGCCATGACAGGTACCGGCAGCGCCGTATTCGGCCTGTTTTTGGACGGCCACGCCGCGCAAAATGCCCACGCCTCCCTGTCCGGGCGATATCGGGAATGCTACCTGACAAGGCCATATGCCGGAGAACAACAATAAGTCAGGACCACCCGCATAGCGGGTGGCCTGCACAAGCCCTGTAAGGGCATAATGTTGGCGGCGCCTAAAGGCGCG
>CANRNU010000077.1 GCA_947632005.1 uncultured Oscillospiraceae bacterium
GGCACCAAACCAACATAATCCGAACCCAAGACCTGTGGGACCGTATCCCGTAGGCGATGGGTTCGGATTTGTGTTTTTCTTTGAGCCGTATGAGGCAACGCATTTCAGGAATGGGGTGCGAAAGAGGGCAACGATCGGTTCACCGGCCACAAGAGAAACCTCTATACGACGGACTGGGAATATATCGAGGCTGCGATCCAATATCCTACTGACCCGGCTCATATCATATCGAAGCCGGAAAAACTGGACGAGCTGTTGGTGTTGGCAAAAAAGCTCTCCGCGGGTATACCCCATGTCCGTACAGACTTTTACATCATAGAAGACAAGATATACTTTGGGGAAATGACATTTTATCATGGGGCAGGACTTCAAAAAATGACGCCCCGCTCCCTGGACTATGAGATGGGCGGCTGGCTCAGGCTGCCGGTAGGGGACAAGGACGCAGAGCGCCGGTAAGGCGGCGGGAGCCTTGCAAGCCGGTCCCCATTCGTCGGTCAGGGGCATTTCTCCTTTTCCCCTCGTCAAAACAAACTTCGCAGGTCTCTCTTTGGCGCACAGCGTCAAAGCTCGAATACTCCGTTTGTTTTTCCTCTCCCCACGGAAACAGCGTTTCCGTGGGGACCCCATTTTGGCGTACCGCGCGGGGGCCCCGGGTACTGGCGAGCCCTCTGGGGCTCGCTTTATTTTGTTCCCATTTCTTTTCTTTCTTTTCCGGGGCACATCTGATAAAATGAACACACGGAGTTTTGAACATGAAAATACAGATCAGAGGACAGCATTACGATGAGATTTATAAAACCACTGCAGATACAGGCATATGAATCGCTCAAGGAGATGATCCTGGCCGGACAGCTGGAGCACCGGCGGATCTATTCCGAGACCAAGGTCTCCCAGTCCCTGGGCATCTCCCGCACGCCCATGCGGGACGCCATCCAGCGCCTGGCCCAGGAGGGGTACCTGGACGTGCTCCCCAGCAAGGGGTTCCGGCTCCATGAACTCACGGAGCGGGACCTGCTGGAGACATATCAGATCCGCTGCGCCCTGGAGGGCTTCTGCGTGGTCCAGCTGGCAAAGGACCACGACCAGGAGCAGGCCCGGCGCGCGCTGGATGCGCTGGAGCTTCTCCTGCAGGCCCAGAAGCAGGTGATCGAGACCACCCACTCCATCGAGGAGTTCGCCGGATATGACCAAAAGTTCCACGAGACCATCGTCTATTACCTGGACAATACCGTCATCTCCGATACCTTCGACAGCTATCATTACCAGATGAGCCGGCAGACCCTCATCTCCCTGCGGCGGGAGGGCCGGCTGGAGGAGACGCTGGAGGAGCACCGGAGCATCCTGGAAAACATGGAGCGCGGTTCTGTGGGCGGCAGCTACAACGCCGCCCTGATCCACCTGGAAAAGCCAAAGGGCATCATCCACCTGGACTGAGGACCCGCCCCCTCAAATCAGACAAGATCACCAAGACTCCGCTGTTGGCAGCGGAGTCTTGGTGGATATAGCCAAATAGATCGGTAAAAATTTGTCAATATATCCTCTTGACCATTATACCGGTATACCGGTATAATGGTCACAGTCGAAAGACCTGTCTTTTTCTCCCGTTCGCTGTGCACTGTGCGGTGCGAAAAAGAGGGTCGTCCCCAGATTTTTTGATAAATCGCACAATTTTCTTTCGCGATTTAATACATTTTGGCTGATTGACATGTGGAACCCAAAACGGTATTATACTTTTTATGATTGAGTCCTTTCTTAGTTCAAAAACTTATATTATTTATCAAAGCAGGGAGGTCACAACATGAAGAAGTACAGAAGCGCAGACCTGATGCAGCTGTCCTACAAGGGCTATTTCAAGGCCATGGGCTATTCTGAGGATGAGCTTTCCGACAAAAAGCCCAGAATCGGCATCGCCAACTCCTGGAACCAGCTCGTACCCGGACACTACAACCTCAACCAGGTCGCAGAATACGTCAAGCGCGGCATCTACGCCGCCGGCGGCACGGCCTGTGAGTTCGGCGTCATGGCCTGCTGCGACGGCATCGCACAGGGCCACGTGGGCATGAGCTACATCCTGCCCTCCCGTGAGATCATCTGCGACAGCGTGGAGCTGATGGTCCAGGCCCACCAGCTGGATGCAGTGGTGCTGCTGGCGTCCTGCGACAAGATCGTGCCCGGCATGATCATGGCTGCGGCCCGCCTGAACGTGCCCGCCATCCTCATCAACGGCGGCCCGATGCTCAGCGGCATCGACTTTGACGGCCGGAAGTCCGACGGCACCGCCGCCGACGAGGCCATGGGCATGCTCTCCGCCGGCAAGATCACCCAGGAAGACGTCGACAAGCTGGTGGACGCCGCTTGCCCCGGCTGCGGGTCCTGCTCCTTCTTCGGCACCGCCAACACCATGGGCTGCGCCGTGGAGGCCCTGGGCATGAGCCTGTCCGGCAGCGCCGTCATCCCCGCCGTCTATGCCGACCGGCTGCGCTACGCCTATGAGACCGGCCGCAAGATCGTGGAGCTGACCGAAAAGGACATCCGTCCCCGGGACATCATCACCAAAGCATCCATCCGCAACTCCATCATCGCCACCATGGCCGTGTGCGGCTCCACCAACGCCTGCCTGCACCTGCCCGCCATCGCGCTGGAGGCCGGCATCAAGGACTGGAACGTGGTGGAGGAGTTCGGCAAGCTGAACAAAATCACCCCCCAGCTGGCCCGCATCTATCCCGCCTCCAACTGGTCCCTGGAGGACTTCTACAAGGCCGGCGGCATGCAGCGGGTCATGCAGAACCTGGGTGACCTGCTGGACACCAGCGTCATGACCGTGGACGCCTGCACCCTGGGCGAGGCCCTGGCAAAGGCCAAGTTCATCTATCCGGAGAATCCCGACCTCATCAAGACCCGGGAAGACCCGTTCGCGCCCACCGGCGGCATCGCGGTCCTGAAGGGCAACCTGGCCCCCGAGACCGGCATCACCAAGCCCGGCGCCTTCGATCCCAGCCTGTATGAGTTCACCGGCAAGGCCATCTGCTTCGACTGCGAGGAGGACGCCGAGGAGGCGATCCTGGCCGGCAAGGTCAAGCCCGGTCACGTGGTGGTCGTCCGCTACGAGGGCCCCAAGGGCGGCCCCGGCATGCGGGAGATGTACAAGGCCATGAAGTACCTCTACGGTCAGGGTCTGAACCTCTCCACCGCCCTCATCACCGACGGCCGGTTCTCCGGCACCAACAACGGCTGTTTCGTGGGCCACATCTCCCCGGAGGCCGCTGACGGCGGACCGCTGGCCATCGTGCAGGACGGCGACGAGATCTATCTGAACGTCAACGAAGGCATCCTGGAGCTGAAGGTCTCCGACGAGGAGATCGCCGAGCGCCTGAAGCACTGGAAGCGCCCCGAGAAGGAGATCCCCAACGGCTATCTGCGGCTGTACTCCAAGGTCGCCTCTTCCGCGGCCAAGGGCGCTGTCATCGAGTGCTGAGTCCCGGCGCTCCTGACTTCCGTATCAATTGAAAAGCGGCGTCTTTTCAATGGTAATATATCCACCTGGCAACGATCAAACAAAAAGAAAGGATGAAACGCTATGCTTACCGGTTTTCCCCTAATGGTCGTTTTCGTTATCTCCGTTGTAGCGCTCTTGCTCCTCATCATCAAGGTAAAGATGAACCCCTTCCTGGCGATGATCATCGTGAGCATCCTCACCGGCTTCCTGGTACGGATGCCCATCGCGGACATTGCCGGCAACATCACCACCGGCTTCGGAAACACCCTGGCCAGCGTCGGTATCGTTATCGGCCTTGGCATCATCTTCGGCAACATCCTGTCTGAAGCCCGGGCCACCGAGTCCATCGCCAAGGGCCTTCTGAAGCTCACCGGCACCAAGCAGGCCGCTCTGGCCGTGACCATCGCCGGCTTCCTGATCTCCATCCCCGTGTTCATGGACGCCGCCTTCGTCATCATGATGCCCATCGTGAAGTATGTGGCCAAGGAGTCCAAGAAGAGCCTGATGACCTTCATCTGCGCTCTGGGCGTGGGCACCATCGTGGGCCACGCGCTGGTCATCCCCACCCCCGGCCCTGTGACCGTCGCGGGCAACATGAACGCCAACGTCAGCGGCTTCCTGCTGTACTCCCTGATCGCCGGCTTCTTCGCCATCCTGATCGCCGGTTATCTGTACGGCAAGGTCTTCAACAAGTATCCCGCCTATGAGGGCGACGAGAACATGGCGGCCTCCCTGGAGAGCGGCTCCGACATCCCCTCCTTCGGCCTGTCCATGACCGCCCTGCTGTTCCCCATCGTGCTGATCCTTGTCTCCAACGTCATCATCACCATCGCTCCCGCCGAGAGCGCCGTCCACGGCGTGTTCACCTTCCTGGGCGACAAGAACATCGCCCTGCTGCTTGGCTGCATCGGCGCCATCCTCATGCTGAAGAAGAACGTTGCCAAGGACTTCAACTCCATCGTGGTGGAAGCGGCTGACTCTGCCGGCCTGATCCTTCTCATCACCGGCGGCGGCGGTGCCTTCGGCCGCGTCATCAGCCAGTCCGGCATCGGCGACTATCTGGTCACCACCATGTCCGACATGAACGTGTCCCC
>CANRNU010000078.1 GCA_947632005.1 uncultured Oscillospiraceae bacterium
TTTTCCAGATCACGGCTGGAGGGTTTGACAGAGATCACCATACCGGGCTTGACCAGGAAGCTGGGGATGTCCACCTTACGGCCGTCCACGGTGAAGTGGCCGTGGCTGACCAGCTGGCGGGCCTCCGGGCGGCTCATGGCGAAGCCCAGGCGGTACACCACGTTGTCCAGGCGGGACTCCAGGATGGCCAGCAGGTTCTCACCGGCCTGGCCGCTGCGGCGCTCGGCCATGTCGAAGTACTTGCGGAACTGGGCTTCCAGCACGCCGTAATACCGCTTGGCCTTCTGCTTCTCACGCAGCTGCAGGCCGTACTCGGAGGTCTTGCTCCGGCCCTGGCCATGCATCCCGGGGGGATAGGAGCGAACGGAGAGGGAGCACTTATCCGTATAGCACCGGTCGCCCTTCAGAAACAGCTTCTGATTCTCACGGCGGCACAGACGGCACACCGCGTTCGTATATCTTGCCATAGTATCGTTCCTCCCTTACATCAGACGCGGCGGCGTTTGGGCGGACGGCATCCGTTGTGGGGGATGGGCGTCACGTCCTTGATCATGGTGACCTCCAGGCCGGCGGTCTGCAGGGCACGGATGGCGGCTTCACGGCCGCTGCCGGGGCCCTTGACGAACACTTCCACGGTCTTCAGGCCGTGCTCCATGGCGGCGCGGGCCGCGGTCTCCGCGGCGGTGGACGCGGCGAAGGGGGTGGATTTCCGGCTGCCCCGGAAGCCCATACCGCCCGCGCTGGCCCAGCTGATGGCGTTGCCGTTGGGGTCGGTCACGG
This sequence comes from uncultured Oscillospiraceae bacterium, assembly GCA_947632005.1. Lineage (GTDB taxonomy): Bacteria > Bacillota > Clostridia > Oscillospirales > Oscillospiraceae > CAJOIG01. The sequence goes on from CANRNU010000078.1 coordinate 781, forward strand.
TGACCATGGTGTTGTTGAAGGAAGAGCTGATATGGACCTGGCCCTTCTCGATGTTCTTCCGCTCTCTGCGGCGGGTACGAACGACTTTCTTGCCCTTCTGAGCAGTTGCCATTTTCTCTTCCCTCCCTTACTTCTTCTTGTTGGCGATGGTGCGCTTGGGTCCCTTGCGGGTGCGGGCATTGGTCTTGGTCCGCTGGCCCCGTACGGGCAGGCCCTTCCGGTGGCGGGTGCCCCGGTAGGAGCCGATCTCCATCAGCCGCTTGATGTCCAGAGCGTTCTGGCGGCGAAGATCGCCCTCCACAACAAACTCCTTGTCGATGCACTCACGGAGCTTGGCCTCCTCCGCCTCGGTGAGGTCCTTCACGCGGGTGTCCGGGTTGATCCCGGTCTCGTCCAGTATTTTCTTTGCGGATGTCCTGCCGATGCCGTAGACATAGGTCAAGCCTATCTCCACACGCTTGTCCTTCGGCAGGTCAACGCCGGCGATTCGTGCCATCTTTTCTGACCAGTCCTTTCTTCTTCAAGATAGGCTCTCTCAGCCTTGTCTCTGCTTGTGCTTCGGGTTGGAGCAGATCACCATGACCCGGCCATGGCGCTTAATGATCTTGCATTTTTCGCACATGGGCTTGACACTGGGCCTAACTTTCATGTTATAAGCCTCCTTAATCTCTAACGCAGTATTGGTTTACTTGGTGCGCCAGGTGATGCGGCCTCGGGTGAGGTCGTAGGGCGACATCTGCACGGTGACCTTATCACCCGGAAGGATGCGGATGAAGTTCATCCGAAGCTTACCGGAGATGTGGGCCAGAATGGTGTGTCCGCCGCCGATGTCCACCTGGAACATGGTGTTGGGCAGGGATTCGACCACCGTGCCCTCCAGTTCGATAACGTCATCTTTCGCCAAGAAGTTTTCCCTCCTTCGCCGCGGCCCATTTCTGTGCCGCCTGTGCTAACGTCTGCCTGATGTCCCGGTCCGTCTCCGGCGGGCTCACGCCCTCGGCCACGAGACGCACATGCTTGGGGCTTTTGGATTTTGGATTCTCCAGTCTGCGGAGTTTTCCGTCGCTCAGGAGCAGCCGCTCCCCTGCCGCGCCGGTGACCATGTAGAGCTTCCCCCCGTCATGCCCCGCCAGGGACACGACCACATCGTAGGGCTGGGGTCTTCTCATCACAGGTCCTCCGCCCAGGTCAGGATCTCCGGCTCGCCGTCGGTGATGAGGATGGTGTTCTCATAGTGGGCCGAGAGGCTTCCGTCCGCCGTCTTGACGGTCCAGCCGTCAGGCAGCACCTTGACCTCCCATGTCCCCGCGTTCACCATCGGCTCCACCGCGATGGTCATACCCTTCACCAGGGTAGGACCCCGTCCGGCTCTGCCGTAGTTCGGGACCTCCGGCGCCTCGTGCATCTCGCTCCCGACGCCATGGCCCACATATTCCCGCACCACAGAACAGCCATTCTTCTCAGCATATTCCTGCACGGCGTGGGATATGTCGCCGACCCGGTTGCCCGCACGGGCGAATTTTATCCCCTCGAAAAAGCTCTGCCGCGTGACGGCGATGAGGTTTTTCGCCGTCTCTGAGCAGGTCCCTGCAACGTAGGTCCCTGCGCAGTCGCCCACATAGCCCTTCCAGGTGGCCCCCACATCCACGGAGACGATGTCGCCCTCATGGATGACCCGGGGGCCGGGGATGCCGTGGATCACTTCATCGTTGATGGACAGGCACACGCTGGCGGGAAAGCCGCCGTACCCCAGGAACGTGGGGATGGCGCCGCTCTTTTCGATGAAGCGTCTCACTTCCCGGTCGATCTGCGCTGTTGTGACGCCGGGGGCTACCATTTCCCGGGCAAGTGTCCGGGCAGCCGCGGTAATTCGCCCCGCTTGCCGCATCAGCTCGATCTCCCGGAGGGATTTGATGATGATGTTGCTCATACAGGTTTCAAATCCCCAGGACTTTTATGATCTCCGCCGTGTTCTCCTCGATAGAGGGTCTGTTTTCCACGGTTTTGAGCTTGCCGCGTTCCTTGTAGAACGCCAGAAGAGGCTCGGTCTGCTCGTGATAGGTGCGCAGCCGGTCCTTTACGGTCTCAGGCGCGTCGTCCGCCCGGATGATGAGCTCGGCGCCGCACTTGTCGCACACGCCCTCCTTGGCCGGGGGATTGTTCACCACGTGGTAGGTGGCGCCGCAGGCGGGACACACCCGCCGTCCGCCCATGCGCACGACGATGTCCTCGTCCTTTACCGCCAGATCCAGCGCCACGTCGATGTCCACGCCCTGCTGTTCCATGGCCTCGGCCTGGGGGATGGTCCGGGGCACGCCGTCCAGGATATAGCCGTTGGCGCACTCGGGGCCCTTCAGAGCCTCAGCCAGGATGCCGATGATCACATCGTCCGGGACCAGCTTGCCAGCGTCCATATAGGACTTGGCCTGCAGGCCCACAGGGGTACCGGCCTTCACGGCCGCCCGGAGGATGTTGCCAGTGGAGATGGTGGGGATACCCAGCTTCTTGGAGATGATCTCCGCCTGGGTGCCCTTTCCGGCGCCGGGAGCGCCGAGCATGATGATCTTCATAGGAACGCGCCCTCCTTTTTATTCAAGGAAACCCTTGTAATGCCGCATGAGCATCTGGGACTCCAGAGCCTGGACCGTCTCGAGAGCCACGCCCACCACGATGATGACCGAAGTGCCGCCCAGGGAGATGCCCAGGCTGCTGGCCGTGGTGGAATACATGCTCACGATGTAGGGGACGGCCGCGATGATGCACAGATAGATGCTGCCGAAGAGAGTGATCTTGTTGAGCACCTTCTGGATGAACTCGCTGGTGGGCTTGCCCGGACGATAGCCGGGGATGAAGCCGCCGTTCTTGCGCAGGTTGTTGCTGATCTCGATGGGGTTGAACTGGATGGTGGAATAGAAGTACCCAAAGAAGACGATCAGCAGGGAGTAACCGATGACGAAGGACCAGTGCTCGGTCTCAGCCATATACTTCCAGAAGCCGCTGTTCCAGCCGGCCAGCCGGGCGATGGTGCCGGGCAGGGTGGCGATGGACTGGGCGAAGATGATGGGCATGACGCCGGACATATTCACCTTCATGGGAAGGTGTGTGCTCTGGCCGCCGTACATCTTCCGGCCCACAACGCGCTTGGAGTACTGCACCGGGATGCGGCGCTCCGCGTCGGTCACGAAGACGATGAGGATGATGATGGCAATGGCGCCCAGGATCGTGAGAGCCGCCGCCCACCAAGCCACGGAGCCGTCGACAACGCCGGCGACTGTGCCGATGATGCTGGAGGGGAACCGGCTGACGATGCTGGCAAACAGGATGATGGAGATGCCGTTGCCGATGCCGAATTCCGTGATCTGCTCGCCCAGCCACATGATGAGGGCGGAACCGGCCACGAAGGTAGCCACGATGATGATGGCCGCCCAAACGCCCTGGCCGTCCGCGGTCAGCAGGCTGCCGGACTTGATGAGCATATAATAGGCGAAGCCCTGGATGAGGGCGATGCCCACAGTGGCGTAACGGGTGATGGAAGCGATCTTCTTCCGGCCCTCTTCACCGCCCTCCTTGCTCAGCCGCTCCAGGGCCGGGATGGCCACGCAGAGCAGCTGGATGATGATGGAGGAGTTGATGTAGGGCTGGATGCTCAGGGCAAAGATGGTCGCCTGAGAGAAGGCGCCGCCGCTCATGACGTTGTACAGGC
>CANRNU010000079.1 GCA_947632005.1 uncultured Oscillospiraceae bacterium
GCCTTCTCCTTCTTGAGGACCCAGAAGAACATGATCGCAGCCAGCAGCGCGCCGATGGGGCAGATGTAGATGCTGACCACGTCCATCCACTGGCTGGTCCAGGGCTGGATGATGATGGAGATCACCAGGCCGACGATACCGATAATAGCCACGGAGGGAACACGCTTCAGGTTCAGCTTCTCCTGGAGGAAGGCCACGGGAGCCTCATACAGGTTCACGATGGAGCTGACGCCGGCGAACAGCACCGCCACGAAGAAGATGATGCCGACGATCCGGGCACCAGCCATGCCGTTGATGACGTTGACCAGATACACGAACATCAGGCCGGGGCCGGCAGCGGAGGGCTCCATGCCGGAGGTAGCCATGGCGGGCAGGATGACGAACGCGGCCAGCAGAGCGGCCATGGTATCGAAGATGGCCACGTTGCGGGCGGAGTTGGGGATGTCCTCGTCCTGGGGCAGGTAGGAGCCGTAGATCACGGAGCCGTTGCCGCCGATGGACAGGGAGAAGAACGCCTGGCCGAAGGCAAAGACCCAAACTTCGGGGTTCAGCAGGCCGGCGGGCTGGAGGGTGAAGATGTACTTATAGCCAGCGTGGGAGCCGGGCAGGGTGAAGATGTAAATGCCCAGCAGCAGGAACAGGCCGAACAGCACGGGCATCATGACCTTGTTGGCCTTCTCGATGCCGCCCGCAACGCCCATGGCCATGATGGCCAGGCTGACCACCAGGCAGACGATCTGCCAGACGCCGTTGCCGATGCCGAAGATGCCGTTGGAGAACATCATCTTGACGGCTTCGCCCAGGGTGGCGGCCTCAGGAGCGGTAGCGCCGAAAGCACCGCCGATGGCGTCCATGTTGGTGCCCAGAGCGGTCAGGCCGCCGGAAAGGGCCAGCCAGGTGTACTTGAAGATCCAGCCCAGGACCACGGTGTAGCCGATGGCCAGCATCATGGAACCGATGATTGGCACAGCGCCGATCGCCTCGCCGACGCCCTTCTTGCCCATGCGGTCCTCGGTGCACATGCCGAAGGCGCCCACAGGGCCGGCCTTGGCCCGGCGGCCAAGAGCGAACTCCTCCATCACGCCGGAGGAGGCGATCAGGAACACAAAGATGAAGTAGGGGATCAGGAACGTCAGGCCGCCATATTTGGAGACCATGATGGGGAAACGCCAAATGTTCCCCATGCCGACGGCGGAGCCGATGCAGGCGAGAATGAAGCCTACTCTGCTTTTAAAGCCGTCTCTCTCTTGCAGGTTACTGTTGCTCATTTTTTCCTCCCTTTTTAGAATCAGTTTCGGTTTGGACTAAAAGGGCCCGCGAAAACGCTGTATTTTCGCGGGCCCGACTTCGCGATTAGCGGGGTCTGGTATATGCCTTATTTCTCCTCGTTGGGATAGGGCTCCAGGAAGGCGTGGAAGTGACGCATGGGCAGGTTGTGGCCCCAGACGATGCGCATGTTGGGGATGTTCTCCCGGTCCTCGTACAGGGCCTTCACCGCGGCGATCACGTAATCCAAGTGCTCCTTGGTCAGACGGCTGCGGTCGATGGCGAACCGGACCACGTTGGCCAGCTCCGCCTGCTGCTCCGGGGTCTTCAGGTCGTACTCCATGGAGTAGTCGCCCAGCTCGGAGACGCGGATGCCGTAGCGGCGGATGAGCTCCAGAGAGAAGCCCTCACCGGCGAAGGTGTCATGGCCGCGCTTGCCGTCGAAGAACTCGTCCATGTTGATATACACAGCATGGCCGCCGGCGGGCAGCACCACGCCCTTGACACCGGCCTTGTAGAAGCCCTCGGCCAGGTAGTTGCACTGGGCAACGCGCTCGTTCATGTAGTTGAAGTCGCAGGACTCGTAAAGGCCCACGGCCAGCGCCATGATGTCGCGGCCGGACATGCCGCCGTAGGAGTCGTTGCCGTAGCAGGAGATCTGCTTGACCTTCAAAAGCACGCCCACGTCGGTCTTGACGGTGCCGTCCTCGTTGAAGTCGGAGAACTTCTGCCAGAACAGGCCCTTGTCCCGGAAGGCCAGCATGCCGCCCATGTTGGCGTGGCCGTCCTTCTTGGCGGACATGGTGAAGCCGTCGCAGTAAGAGAACATCTCGGTGGCGATCTCGGCGATGGACTTGTCGGCGTAGCCGTCCTCGTTCATCTTGATGAAGTAGCAGTTCTCCGCCCAGCGGGCCACGTCGAAGATCAGGGGGATCTCATACTTGTGGGCGATGCGGTTGATCTCCTTGATGTTGGCCATGGACACGGCCTGGCCGCAGACGGGGTTGTTGGTGATGCAGGTGAAGATCAGGGGCACGTTCTCGGGCCCGCAGGCCTGGATTAGCTGCTCCAGCTTCTCGATGTCCATGTTGCCCTTGAACGGGTTCTTCTCATAGCGGCCGCCCTCGGGGACTTCGTACAGGAGCTTCTTGTTGTACAGGTTGCGGGGGACGGAGCCCATCTGCTTGATGTTGCCCTCGGTGGTGTCGAAGTGGCCGTTGGAGGGGATGGTGAAGACCTTGCCGGGATGACGCTTGGCCAGGATGTTCTTCACGATCTCCATCAGCACGGATTCCGCCGCGCGGCCCTGCTGGATGATGAAGCTGTTGGGCCGCTCCATCTGGGCGGCGCCGCCGTTGAACAGGCCGCCTTCATACTCGCACAGATAGACCTCGTCCATCATCTTCTCCACGTCCCGGCAGTCGGTGCGGACCAGGTCGATGATCTTCTTCCAGTTCTTCTCGCCGCCCCGCTCAAAGATGTCGCGGAAGGTGTCCAGCAGGACGTAGTAGCCGGTGTTGCGGCCATATGCCTCGTCCCCCAGGAACAGGGACGCCCACTGGTGGTTGGTCATGGCGGTGGTGCCGGAGTCGGACAGCATGTCGACCGTCAGCATGCCGGAGGGGAAGGCGAACTCGTTGTAATGGGTGGACCGCAGGGCGCGCTCGCGCTGCTCGACGGTCACCTCGGGAATGTCACGTACCGCATAGGTGAAATGATGGGGAGCGGAAACATTCAGGGGATACTCTTTAGACATGATACTTTACCTCCGTTTTTTCTGGCGTATTGCGCCGATATTTTTTGGAGGTACCCCGGTCATTCGCACGTTCTGCGCGAACTAGCGGCCAGTACCTGGGGAATACAGGGGATGATCACGGGATGGCGATGACTTCGATCTCCAGCAGCGCGTCCTTTGGCAGCCGGGCTACCTGGACGGCGGAGCGGGCGGGATAGCTCCCTTCCTTGAAAAACGTGGCATAGACCTCATTCATGGCGGTGAAATCATTCATATCCTTCAAAAAGACGGTGGTTTTCACGACATGGTCCAGATCGGTGCCGGCGGCCTCCAGGACGGCCTTCACGTTGGTGAGGGACTGCTTTGCCTGGGCGGCGGCGCCCTCCGGCATGGCGCCGGTGGCGGGGTCGATGGGCAGCTGGCCGGAAGCGAAGACCATGCCGCCCGCCTTGATGCCCTGAGAATAGGGTCCGATGGCGGCGGGAGCGCTGGTCGTACTGACGATGCTCTTCATCTCGATCCTCCTTTCTTTCAGATTACTCATGATAAAAATTTATCACAGCAATAAAGGGTTGTCAACAAAAATTTCATAATTTTTATTAAAATTATCCAGACTGTCAGGAATGGATTCGGGAATAAAATGGGAGGAATCGACAACATGTGAAAGCGCTGTCGTGATTTAAATGAGAAAACTTTCTCACAAAAATAATTCTTTTCTCTTGACAAGGCCCGGGAATACCAGATATAGTAAATGTACTTCTATTGACCCCAATTTTTTTGACCGTCCGCACCGCCAGACAGAAAGAGGTGTCCCATGGCCCACAATCCTATCCTGGAACCATACATAAAACTGACGGAGTTTCTCGGCCAGGCGCTGGGGCCGGACTATGAGATCGCCCTGCACGACCTCACCGACCGGAACCGCTCCATCGTGGCCATCGCCAACGGCCATATCAGCGGCCGGAGCATCGGCGCGCCCCTGACCAACATGGCCCTGAGCATCCTGCGGGACAAGAGCTACGAGACCACCGACTACCGGCTCCATTACCGGGGCGTGTCCGCCGAGGGCAAGGTGCTTCGCTCCAACACCTGGTTCATCAAGCATGAGGGCGAGCTCATCGGGATGCTGTGCATCAACTTTGACGATACCCGCTTCCGCATGGCGGGGGCCCAGCTGATGAACCTGTGCCACCCGGTCCAGTTCGTCACGGAGGTCCTGCCGGAGGTGGTGGACCGGAACGGTCAGTTCATGCTCCAGGCGGCGCCGGAACAGTACCGCAACTCCACGGAGGCTGTGGCAGCCGACGCGGTGGAACGGGAGCTGGAGCTGCTGGGGGTCTCCCCGGAGCGGCTCACCGCCGAGGAGCGGCAGAAGATCATCGCCGCCCTGGATAAGGA
>CANRNU010000080.1 GCA_947632005.1 uncultured Oscillospiraceae bacterium
TTCTACTTTTTTCCCCATTACCATCTTTTGATACCCATTTCAGGAACGTCTTGTGCGCCACGCCAAGACGTTCCGCCGCTTTTCTTGCCGTAAGCAGGCCCTGTTCCCAGTCGCGGCAGACCGCTTCATACGCCGCCGGACGCTCCATGGGCCGCCTTCCGAACCGGACGCCCCGGGCTTTCGCCGCGGCAATCCCCTCGGCCTGCCGCTGGCGGATGAATTCCCGCTCCGTCTGCGCCACATAGCTCAAAAGCTGAAGCACGATGTCCGCGATGAGCGTCCCCGTCAGGTCCCGGCCCCGCCTCGTATCCAGCAGCGGCATGTCCAGCACCACGATCTCCACCCGCTTGTTCTTGGTGAGGAGCCGCCACTGCTCCAATATCTCCTCATAATTGCGGCCCAGTCGGTCGATGCTCTTGATGACCAGGGTGTCGCCTGGTTTCAACTTTCGGACGAGGCGGCGATAGGCAGGCCGATCAAAATCTTTCCCGGACTGCTTGTCCGTAAAAACGTTCCCGTCGGCCACCCCATACTCTCGCAGGGCGATCTGCTGTCGATCCGTATTCTGGTCCCTGCTGGAAACACGAACATATCCGTATAATCCGCTCATATCGTTCCCTCCAAATCCATGATATCGATTAGTTTAGAAGAAACCTTGATCGCACTAAACCTTTTTTGTTTGCTTTTAAAAACTTCGTCATAGTGCTCCTTGTTCGGTACTTTGACCAACAAGGAGCATTTTGGCGCGAGCACCCTCCTCTCTGTATGGGCAATATTGCCTATAACACTATACACCCGCTATAGGCAATAATGGAGATATCACAAGCGGGAAGGGCTGGGAGCTATGATCTCTTACGCACCTCTTTGGGAGACGATGGAAAAATGCGGCGCGACCACCTACACGCTGCAGGTCAAAGGCGGCATCAGCAGCTCGACCATCCGCCGATTGAAGGCGGGGGAATCTGTGTCCACCAACACCCTGGAAGCTCTGTGTCAGACGCTGAACTGCCCGCTGTCCGATATCGTGGCATATTCACCGGATGACAGGCCAGATAGATAAAACCCCATGTGGATTCTCATTGGAACTCACATGGGGTATTCTTATAGACTTACTCTCGAAACAGGCGACCGCATACGCCAATTAGTTGGGGTGCAATGGATAATTGCTGCCGTTCCGCACAAAGAACCCGACATTCCCATTGCACTCCCAATTCCAGCACAAGCATCCGTAGCAGAAACCACTGTTGCTGTCAATGGTCAAGATGAGTGGCTCTCCGAGCCTCCATTGACATCCCTGCCCGCTTCCGCTCCGCTTGTCCGTAAGAGGAGCGACAGCCATTTTTGCCGTCGCTCCTCTCGTAGTATCTGTTCCTTGCTTCACACATCAGTGGTCGTTGTCCGCATTTAAGTGCCCTGGACCCCTTCTGCCGCAAGGAGTTGAAACCGCAAAACGTAGGAGGGTAAGGGTAGCATATGGCGACACCTAAAAAACAGGGTCTGTATGCGGACATACTTAAAAATATTTAATCATTTTTCGCTATATGTGCGTCCCGGTAAAAACAAGGGCTCGATGTTACGCTTTTGGCTGGTCAGACCCCTTGCGGCGCAAGACTTTCAAAGTGCCAAAGTCAGGGGGGTAAGGGTAGTATATGGCACACTCCGAAAACAGGGGTCCATTGCGTAACATACTTCAAAATATTTAAACAATTCAAAACAAACAGCGGGTGATGCATTTTAGCACCATCCGCTGTCTGTTATTCAATTCCAATTCCGTAAGGCAGTTGTCAGATGTTCATTTTTTCGGGGTCATACTGTCTTACGAGCACCGACCCTCGCTGGAGGCCTTTTATGTGAAGAAGGCCCTGGACCTGACCCGCCGGGCCGATACCACCGTGCAGGTCGTACAGGTGTTCCGTCCCTTTGAAAAGGACGGGCAGAAGATGCTGGGAAATTCCGAGGTGACGCTCCGCCCGGGCATGAGCGGCGGAGAGATGGACGCCGCCCTGGAGAGGGCGTGGTTCGCCGCCCAGTTTGTATCGAATCCCTGGTATCCCCTGCCCGCAGGGGTGCAGGAGCCCTTCCGGGCCGATGCAGGCGGCTTCGCCGGGAGGCCCCTGGCCGGGAGCCTGAAGACCATGACAGAGGCCCTGTTCGCCGCGGACACGTCCGATGAGGTGTTTCTCAACTCCGCGGAGGTGTTCATGCGCCGGAACAGCACCCGCATCCTCACGTCGGCGGGCGCGGACGTGGGCTGGGAGCAGACCGACGTGTGGGGGGAGTATGTCTGCCAGTGCCCCGGGCCTGTGGATGTGGAGACTTACCACCAGTTCAGCTACCGGGCCCCGGAGACCGAGGCGCTGACCGCCGCGGCGGCCCACGCCCTGGACATGACGAAGGCCCGGGCCCAGGCGAAAACGGCCCCCAGGACCGGCACCTATACTCTGGTGCTGGAGCGGGAGCAGATGCGGGAGCTGCTGGGCTACTATGTGGACCGCTCCGGCTCCGCCATGATCTACCAGAAATACTCCCCCTTCCGTCTGGGGGACGCCGTCCAGGGAGAGGCCGTCTCCGGCGACAGGCTCACCATGAGCCTGAAGTCCACCGAGCCCTACACCGACTTCGGCGCGCCCATGGCCGACCGGCCTCTGCTGGACCGGGGCGTCCTGAAGACCATCCACGGCGGCGCCCGCTTCGGGCACTATCTGGGCGTGGAGCCCACCGGCCATTACCGGGCCGTCACAGTGTCCACGGGGGACGCCCCCATGGAGGCGCTCACAGCCGGGCCCTGCCTGCACGCGGTGAGCTTTTCCGATTTCCAGATGGACGCTTTCTCCGGCCATTTCGGCGGGGAGCTGCGTCTGGGCTTCCTACACGAAAACGGCACGGTCACCCCGGTCACCGGCGGGTCCGTGAACGGCAGCATCCTGGACGTCCAGGGCACCATGACCTTCTCCCGGGAGCGCTACCGCTCCGCCGACTATGACGGTCCCCTGGCGGTGCGCATCGAAGGCGTACAGGTGGCCGGAGCCTGAAACTGCGGCCCTTATGGATGCCTCCCCCCTTTACACAAGGGGGGCTTTTCTTTGTTCGAGCCGGCCCCTTGCGCGGGATGGGCATTTGGGGGTATAGTAGTGGGCGAAAGAGGTGACCGCCCATGCAAAAACACATCCTCATCATCGACGACGATGCGCCCATCGGGGACATGCTCTCGGAGGTCCTGACCCGGGAGGGCTACCGGGTCAGCCGGGCCTATTCCGGCACGGAGGCGCTGTTGGTGCTGCCCCGGGCCAAGCCGGACCTCGTCTTGCTGGACCTGATGCTGCCCGGCCTCGCCGGGGAGGAGGTGCTGCCTCAGCTCCGCGGCATCCCGGTGATCGTGGTCTCCGCCAAGGCGGACATCCAGGACAAGGTGGACCTGCTGCTGGGCGGAGCGGCGGACTATGTGACGAAGCCCTTCGAGGTGAAGGAGCTGCTGGCCCGCATCGCCGTCCGGCTCCGGGAGGCCCCCTCCCCCGACGCGCCCTATCTCTCCGCCGGCGGGCTGGAGCTGGACGCGGACAGCCGCACTGTCTCCGCGGCAGACGCCTCCGCGCGCCTGACCCGGACCGAGTGCGCCATTTTGCGCCTGCTCATGGCCAACCCCACCCAGGTCATCACCAAATCCCTCATCCTGGACCGGCTCATCATGGACGCCCCCGACTGCACCGAGAGCTCCCTCAAAATGCACATCAGCAATCTGCGCCGAAAGCTCCGGGAGATCACCGGCCGGGACTGCATCGAGGCGGTCTGGGGCATCGGATTCAAGCTGCGGGAGCCGGAAGCGTAAAAAAATTTACGCTCGTCTTTACCGTTTTCTTTACTCCAGGGCGCTATGCTGTCGCCATCAAGCACTGGAGGTCATCGCATGGAATACGTATTGCAGACGGCGGGGCTTTGTAAGCGCTACCGCCGCTTCAAGGCCCTGGACGGGCTCACCATGGCCGTTCCCAAGGGCTCCATCTACGGCCTGGTGGGCCGAAACGGCGCCGGCAAGACCACCCTCATCCGGGTCATCTGCGGGCTCCAGGCCCCCACAGCGGGCGCCTACGCCCTCTATGGCCGGAAGCACACCGACCGGGACATCGACCGGTCCCGGCGGCGGATGGGGGCGGTGGTGGAGACCCCTTCCATCTATCTGGACATGTCCGCCGAGGACAATCTGAAGCAGCAGTACCGGGTGCTGGGTCTGCCCTCCTTCGAGGGCATCGACGAGCTTCTGGAGCTGGTGGGGCTGGCGGACGCCGGCAAAAAGAAGGCCCGGCACTTAGCTCACTACGGATAAAGAAGCAAGGAGAGGTTAAAAATTTTTGCCGTTCCCATCCGGCGGGGCCTCGCCGGA
>CANRNU010000081.1 GCA_947632005.1 uncultured Oscillospiraceae bacterium
GCAAAATAAGTAAAAAGGCAGACATCCTTCTATGGGCCGTCTGCCTTTTTGCGTCTCAAATTGAGACGCATTATTCGACGTTATATGGCTTATGGATCAATACATTTTCGCTTGATTTCCGCACATTTTGAGTTTACTTGCGAACATTCCTCAACGGTCAGCTCCCGCTCGCTGCCAGTGATTCGATCCGACAGAAAATCCGCGTAGGCACAGAGTAGCGCATCCAAGAGCTTTTCCGGCGTGTCCATAAGGATTGCTCTATACCACTCCTTCCGCATAGGCTCCCAATCCATAAGCGTGTAGCCGTGGCTGGTCTGCACCACCTCGTACAGCGGGTCCTGCTGAAGATAGTCATGGAATACGTCAAGGATTTTTTCAAATGTCATAATGAACACCTCCACAAACAGCCTATCACATAATCGTAAATAACACAAAAAATCGCCGGTTCGGAAATGCGTCTCAATTTGAGACGTATTTCGACGGGGCTTCCGCTCGGTATTATAACACACTTTTATGATTTGGGATATATCCCACACGATATATCCCAAATCTGTTTACACTAACAGTAGACTTTTAGAGGACGGTGTTAGTGTGAACGCAAAAGAGGCGGTGGCGAAGCGGATACAGACGTTGTGCGCGGAACGTGGGATAACAGTAAACGCCCTTGCCAACCAAAGCGGCGTTGAGCCGTCCACGATTTATAGTATGCTCGGCGCGAAAAGCCAAAATCCCGGTATCGTCACTATCCAAAAGTTGTGTGACGGGTTAGATATAAGCGTAAGAGATTTTTTCGACGATCAGATTTTTGACGGCCTTGATCCCGTGATAAAATGAAATTTGGCCCCGTACCGTCCGGGAAGGACAGTACGGGGCTCTCGCTATTGTGTAAAAAACTGCGGTCTGCCAATGCTTGTGAAGCCGGACGTGCCGGTTATGACCACGTTGTTGGAGCCGCTGGAACAGTGGATGACCTGGAGATTGCCGGACTCGTCACAGCCGCAGACGATGCCGACGTGGGAATCCTCCGGGTAGAAAACCAAATCGCCGGGCAGGGCCTCCTCCCAGGTAATGGAGGTGCAATAGGTGTGCTGGGAGTGGGCTCCGCCGCCGTGGCTGATGTGGTATGCGCCGCCCGTGGCGTTGTAGAACACCCAATCCACAAAGCCGGAGCAGTCCAGGCCGTAGGGCCGGTAGGTGCCGGTGGTGGGGCTGCCCTCGGCTGTGACCTTGGTGACGGCGCCCCAGCTTGGGTTCCAGCCCAGGCGCAGGCTCTTGCCGCCCCAGAAGTAGTTGACCTTGCCGTAGAGCATGAGAGCCGTCCGCACCACCTCCCGCCGCTCCGGGGCGAGGTCCGCGGGGAGGGCGTTCAGGACACGGAAAGCCTCGGCGTTGGTGATGGTCAGGCTTTGGGCCAGGGAGGCCATGGCCGCGGGGTCGGCCAGAAGCTCGTCCAGGGCAGAGTTTTGGTAGTCCGAAAAGGAGTAGGTCGTCCGCATTTCGTTGGCTGTTTTGGACGTGATGGTGATGGTCAACACCTGCTCCGTCCAGCTGTCATCCACCTCGTCGTTGGGGTTGCTGTCGGGGTGGTTCACGGGAGTGACCTGGCCTGTGACGGCGTTCATGGCCCAAAACACGGCGGTCAGCCTCGCCAGACGGTCCGCGTCCAGCGTGGCCACGTCTACCCCGGTGTCGTTTCCGGCGGTTTGGACGGCGAACACGGCCAGGACCTCGCCCCAGTCGGCCATGTGGCCGTTTATCTGTACGCTGTCGTGGGCCGTTGCCTGCAATTCCGCGAGCCGGGCGTTGAAGGCGATGTTGATGGATGCCACGGCCTCCGCCGCAGAAACCGCATTAGGGACGCTTCCACCATCATTTCCGGCAAAAAAATCCCGAAAGGCGAGCTGACGATGGCCGCAATCAGGGCCACCACTAAGAGCGCCACCAGCAGGACGCCCCCACCGGCAAGCCCGGCCAGGGCGTTTATGATGGTAGACGCCGCTTTTGCCACGGCCTGGACGGCCTTTTTCGTAAAGGCTGCCGCGCTTTTGGCGGCTTTCTTGGCCTGTTGTACCGCCACGTTTCGCATTTGGACCTCCGCCGTCTTGCCGAGACTGCGGGAGGCACGACTGAGGCCCTTGACGGTGGAGGAGGATGTCTTGGGCCGGAATACGGCCCGCTTGGGGGCAAGCGGTCTTGTTTTCAGGACACTTCCTTTTGAAGCGGCACGGCTCCGGGGGCGGATGGGATTGATGGATGGAGTGTCAGAAACAGCTGTGGATCTGTTTACGGCAGGTTTGAGGTCCACAACGCTCGCGTGACCCCGCCTTTTGGCCTTGGTATGGTGGGGTTTCCACCGTCAGCGGTGGGTGTATGTACCACCGTGCGCTCATGGGGCATTGTGGGGGCTTTCTCCTTTATTGAAGCGGTGCGCTGTGTAATCTGCCGCGCTGTTGTCTCTGCGCGTGGGGAAATCTCCCTTTCCGTGAGAGTATGAATGTTGTTTTTCGGGTCGCTCCCTGTCGTGGCTTGGCGTGTGGAAATGACAGCTTCGCCGCGCTCCTTGATGATGGGCCTCCCGTTTTGGCTCCTGTCCCGTGGGGTGATGGGCGCAGTCTGCCGTTGAGCTGTGGGGGTGGGCGTAGAGCTACTGACCGGCTCCGCGCCGTCAGGAACATACAGCCTCGGCTCTGCGGTGGTCCTGCCCCTCTCCCCCGAAGGCACAGCCTCCCGGCCTTCACCCGCCGGGGCAGAAGATGATTCCGCTGTGGGCCGGTCCGCCGCGCGGTGGGGTGTCGCTGGCTTTTCCTTGACGGTCTGCTTTTTCTGCCTGGTGATGGGGCGGCTGACGATCTCATCGACTGCCCACGTCCCCGCGTCCTGCACCTGTTCGGCGGCCTGGGCATCGACGCTCTCGCTCTCCGGCCTCTGCTCCAGCTCCTTCACATACTTATCCTTCAGCAGCTTTGCCGCCTGCTTGGGGTCAATGGCCGGGGCGGCACGGGATTTGGGGCTGTCCCCCTTGGATTTGGGCTTTTCTTTTATGTCCATGTGATTGCTCCTTTTTCAAGGTCAAAAAATGCGTCTCAAATTGAGACGCATTTCGACAGCGGTTTACTTGTCCCCCGGTGCGGTGGTCATCAGGTGGTAAAGCTCTGTATCGCGCGGAAACTCGTTTATGAACGGGACGATGGAGCCGCCGAAGCGGATGAGGCCGTGGCCGGCCTCGGCGCCGGTGATGTAGGACATCTGATTGGAGGAGATGTTCAGGAGCTTGGCAAGCTCCGCCCGGTCCGTGGCGGCCTGGTTCAGGAGGACGAGGAACTCGCTGTTGGCGAACATGAGCCGGGCGGTGTCGGACCGCAGGCACTCCTCCACGTTCTGTGTGGCGGCGGTCATGGCGCAGGCGTATTTGCGAAAACGCTTCCAGCATTTATATAGGAACTGGGCCGAGTAGTGGTAGCGGAAGAACAGATACACCTCGTCCACGAATACCCAGGTGTACTTCCCGGCCAGCCGGTTGGCGGCGACACGGTTCTGGATCGTCTCCAGCGTCACATTCAGCGCCGTGGGCTTGAGCTGTTCTCCCATCTCGTAGAGGTCAAAGGTGATGAGCCGGTTGGAGATGTCCACATTCGTCTCATGGGCGAACATATTGAGACTGCCCTCCACAAAAAGCTCCGAGGCCAGGGCCAGCTCCTGGGCCTCGCGCTCCGGCTGGCGCTTGACCTCGTTTCGCCAGTCGGACAGCACCGGCTGACGGCCCTTGCCGCCGCTCTTGATGAGGTCGTGGTACACGTTGGCGGTGCATCGGTCGATGATGGACTTGTGGAAGGCCCCCAGCTTCCCGGCGCCCATCTGCTGCTCGCATATACTCATCAGAAGCTCGGACTTCATGGCCACGGGGTTTTCGCCGCTGCCGTAGCCGCGGCTGATCTCCAGCGGGTTGATGTGGTGGGGACTGCTGGGGGATATTTCGATGACCTCCCCGCCCAGGGCGCGGGTCAGGTCGCCGTACTCACGCTCGGCGTCAATGATAATGATGTCGTCGCTTGTGGACAGGGCTATAAACGTGATGGCCTCCTTCATGGAGAAGGACTTGCCGGAGCCGGAGACGCCCAGGATGAAGCCGTGGGGATTAAGTAACCGCTTGCGGTTGCAGATAAGAAGATTCTTGCTGACGGCGTTCACGCCGCAGAAGATTCCTCCCGCGTCCTGGATCTCCTGGACACGAAACGGCATCAGCACGGCGGCGCTCTCGGTGGTCAGGGTGCGGGTGGTCTTGACGCG
>CANRNU010000082.1 GCA_947632005.1 uncultured Oscillospiraceae bacterium
GCCAAGGCGGACAGTTGGTTTTCCCACATCGCCGTGGAGGTGCCCGGCGAGGATACCGGTTCGGAATGGTGTGAGCCGGTGGACGATGCAGCATACAACAGTCTGTAAGGAGGAACTATCATGAGCAAGAAACTGGTAGCGTATTTTTCCGCCAGCGGCACGACGGCAAAGCTGGCCAAGGACCTGGCCGGGGCCGTGGGCGCCGACCTCTATGAGATCAAGCCGGCTGTCCCCTATACCAAGGCGGACCTGAACTGGATGGACAGCAAGGCCCGCAGCACCGTGGAGATGAAGGACAAGTCCTCCCGCCCGGCCATCGCGGACCGGGACGCCCATGTGGAGGACTACGACGTGATCTTCGTGGGCTTCCCCATCTGGTGGTATGTGGCCCCCACCATCATCAACACGTTTCTGGAGAGCTACGACTTCTCCGGCAAAAAAGTGGTGCTGTTCGCCACCTCCGGCAGCAGCGGCTTCGGCCAGACGGCGCAGGGCCTTGTCGGCAGCGTGGACGCCTCCTGCCAGATCATCGAGGGCAAGGTGAACGCCTCCGCCGCAGAGATAGCTTCCTGGGCACAGTCTCTGGGCCTGTGAGAGATGAAGCAGCTTTTCGCGCTGCTGGCGGCGCTGGCCGTCATGCTGCTGGGCGGGTGCGCCCTGGCGGCGGAGGAAGGAGAGACGGATATGTCTGCCACCCATGAATCGGAGGTACGGGAGGGCGTATCGGAGCCCAGCTATTATGACGAGATATTGGGCGCGGATTACGACACCGGCACGGGCTGGTCCTTCGAGATGATGAACAAAAAGCCCCCGCTGCCCGCCGGGAACGACACGGTGCTGAACACCCCGGCGGACCCGTCGGGAGTGCAGGTGCTCTATCTCTGGGAGGAGGGCAAGGCCCCGGCCCGCACGTCGTTCACCCCGAATATGACCGGCTACTATGACGAGTGGGACTTCCGGCCCTATGTGACGGCGCTGCCCATCCCGGAGGGCATGGAGCCCAAGGGCGCGGTGGTGCTTCTGGCGGGCGGCGCCTATCAGTTCCGGGGCGATTACACCGACACCCTTCCCACGGCGCTGCACCTGCGGGCGCTAGGATTCTACACCTTCATCGTGGACTACCGGCTGCGGCCCTATGACCAGGAGGAGGGTGCGCTGGATGTGGCCCGCGCGGTGCGGTTCATCCGCAAAAACGCGGACACATACGGCATCGACCCGGACGCCATCGCCGTCATGGGCTACTCTGCCGGGGCCATCCAGGCGGGCGAGTTTTTCATGCACTACGACGAGGACGTGACCGGCGACGCGCTGGACCCGGACTATGAGCCGGACGAGCTGGACGCCATCCCCGCCCACGCCTCCGCCTGCGGGATGATCTACGGCTTCTATGGCCGTCTGAGCGTGGGGAACATGGACCCGGCGTGGCTGGCGGAGGGCGATTTGCCGCCCACGTTCTACTGCTACGGCACCGAGGACCCCTTTTACCGGCAGTTCCAGCAGCAGCATGACGTGATCGTGGGCATGGGCATCCCCACCAAGCGGATCGTGCTCCAGGACTGGCCCCACGGCTTCGGCGGTGACGGCGGCTGGGTGGAGGATTACGCCCAGTGGCTCACGCGGGTGTTCAGCGGAGAATTTTGAAGGAGGAAAAAACCATGAACGATTTTGTGTATTCCTATCCCACTAAGGTCTACTTTGGCGTCGGCGCGGCGGCGAAGCATCTGCCGGGGGAGCTGGCGAAGGTGGGCAAGACCGTCCTGCTGGCCTATGGCGGCGGGTCCGTGAAGCGAAACGGCGTCTATGACGAGATCTGCGGCATCCTTCAAGCCGCCGGAAAGACCGTGGTGGACTTTCCCGGCGTCATGCCCAACCCCACCTACGCCAAGGTCCAGGAGGGCGCGGCCCTCTGCCGGGAGCGGGGCGTGGACTTCATCCTGGCGGTGGGCGGCGGGTCCGTCTTTGACTGCTGCAAGGTCATCGCCGCCCAGGCCATGACCGACAAGGACATCTGGGAGCTGGAGTATGCCGACCACGGCACGCCTACCGCCTTTCTGCCCATGGGCGCGGTGGTGACTGCCTCCGGCACCGGCGCGGAGATGAACAACGGCGCGGTCATCACCAACGAGGAAAAGAAGATCAAGGGCGCGGTCTGGGGCGCGTCGGCCTCCTTTGCCATTCTGGACCCGACGTACACCCTGAGCCTGCCCATGAAGCAGGTGATCTCCGGGGCCTTCGACACCCTGAGCCACTGCATGGAGACCTATTTCGGCATGCCCGGCGCGGACAACCTCTCCGATCGGATGAACGAGGCCGTTATGGTCAGCGTCATCGAAAACATCCGGGTGCTCTTGCATGACAATCTCAACCTGACCGCCCGGAGCGAGCTGGAGTGGGCCTCGGCCATGGCGGAGAACGGCATTTTGAAGATCGGCAAGGTCACGGACTTCCAGGGCCACCAGATCGAGCACCAGCTTGGGGCCTACACCGACTGCAACCACGGGTGCGGCCTGGCGGTGATCCACCCGGCGCTGTACCGGCACATGTATAGGGAGGCTCCGGCCCGCTTTGCCCGGTTCGCCCAGGTGGTGTGGGGCGTGGACCCGGCTGGCAGGACGGAGGAGGAGACGGCTCTCGCGGGCATCGACGCGCTGGCGGCGTTCATAAAGGAGATCGGCCTGCCCACCACCTTCACGGAAATGGGCATCACAGACGAAAGCGTCCTTCGGGCCACGGCGGACACCTGCAACCTCACGGCGGGCTGCTGCAAGAAGTTCGACCGGGAGGAGATATTCCAGCTCTTGAAGGAGTGCCTGTGACGGGTTTGCCTCCCGTCAGCTATAGCCGTGCCAATACTTCTTCTACTTTAGAACAGTGCATCAGGAACATCCGGTGAAGGGGCGGGGCCGCGTTGTCCATGATATATGCGGTCCCTGCCAGCTCCAGCATGGGAACATCGTTATAATTATCCCCGAAAGCCATGACCTCGTCCGGGGCGATCCGCAGGGCATCACACAGGTTTTTTAAGCCGATGCCCTTGTCAGCTATGGTAAAGTCCAGCCACGGTCCGCCTCCCAAAGCCATATGAAATGTATCTTTCCAGCGGGACAATGCACTGTGTTCTTCTTCCCGCGCATCGTGACGGCAATAAGCGGACACCTTAATGATCTGCTCGGGTATGTCCTCCGGGCAAGCTATAACGGAGACATTATTGCCCACAAAATCCCTGACCAGCTCCACCATATCGCTGTGCTTCGGGCAAAGATAACTGGTGTCCACGCCGGAGATCATCACCTCACAGCCGCTGGCGGCTATGATCTCCCGTGACAGCTGGAGAGCAGACTGCTGATCCATAGCTTCCTTTGCCAGCACCGCTCCGTGTGCGCCGGGGCCAAACACCACGGCTCCGTTATCGCAGAGATAATAGAGGCTGTCCGCCACAGGTGCAAAGAGTCTCCTGAGACTGCTGTACTGCCTGCCGCTGGCGGGGCAGAATAGAATACCGTGCCTCTGCAGCCTGGTGATCTCGTGAAAAACAGCGTTGGCGATGGCCTCGTCCTCACCCTGGAGCAACGTACCATCAATATCGCAGGCGATCAATTTGATCACAGTCCGTCACCTTCTTCTAAATCCCGTGTGCCGCACAGTTTTTTGGCGACATAGCGCGTGAAAAAAGCGATGAATGGCCCCAAGCCCAACGCACAGACAAGCGTACCCAATCCCAAAGTGCCGCCAAGCAAAAAAGTGACTGCCGCACAAAAAGAATCGGTGCATATGCGGCACCAGAAATAGGGTATCGGTGTCCGCTCGGCCAAGACGATGGAGACGGAATCGTATGGACTTACGCCCAAATCAGCGGTCTGATATAGCGAGGTGGCAAGGCTCAAAATAAGGACGCCGCCCCCCATAATTATCAGGCGGGAGAAAAACGTCTGCGGAACGGACCAATGAGAATAGAGCCATTCTGAAAAAAACGTAATCAGCGGCCCCACGGCAAACCAATTCACGAATGTACCGACGCCGATATATTTTCGTCCGAAAAGATATTCCAGGCAAAACCAAACCGTGTTGACAAGGATCAAAACGACCGACAACTTGATATGCTCCCTCTATGGAAGACAGTGAAAAAAGGCACTGCCGAACATAGGGGGAGCATTACTATGAGAAAAAG
>CANRNU010000083.1 GCA_947632005.1 uncultured Oscillospiraceae bacterium
GAAAGAGATCAAGATCCCTGCTTCCAAGGTCCCTCAGTTCAAGGCCGGCAAGGCCCTGAAGGACGCTGTGGCGAAGTAAGCTTTTGTCTTTGGCGGCGCGGGTCATCCCGCGCCGTCGGGCATTTTATCGGATAGCATGCGACTGGACAAGTATTTGAAGGTATCCCGGCTCATCAAACGGCGCACGGTGGCCAACGAGGCCTGCGACGGCGGACGGGTGACCGTGAACGGCGCCCTGGCAAAGGCCTCCCGGGACGTGAAGCCCGGAGATGTGATCGAAATCCGCTTCGGCGCCCGGACCACCCGGGTGGAGGTCGTGAGCGTAGGCGAGGTGGTGTCCAAGGCCGAGGCCCCGGCCATGTACCGGGAGCTTTGAGCCGGTTCGACAGCGTTCGACGGCCTTCGACGGCGCGGACAGGGCAGTTTGTGTAAAACCGTGTTGGTGCTGTTTGAAATCGCGCCCAAAGCGGCGGAATGGGCGATACTGCGCATATTTTTGGCCATGCCCCCATATCCATTGGGATATGGGGGTGTCTTTATGTTCCTGATGAAAAAAATCCTGCCGTTTTTCCTTTGCGCCATGCTTTTGACCACGCCCGCCCGGGCCATGGAGCCCGTGCCGGAGGACGCCATCAGCATCCACGCGCCCTATGCGGTGCTGATGGAAAAATCCACCGGTACGGTGATCTATGAGAAGGCGGCACACGAACACTGTCCGCCGGCCAGCGTGACGAAGGTCATGACCATGCTGCTGATCGTGGAGGCCATCGAGGCGGGCGTGCTGTCTCTGGACACGGTGGTGACGGCGTCGGAGACAGCCTGCTCCATGGGCGGCAGTCAGATCTGGCTGGAGCCCGGGGAGCAGATGAGCGTGTCGGAGATGCTCAAGTGTGTCACTGTCGTCAGCGCCAATGACTGTGCCGTGGCGCTGGCGGAGCAGATCGCGGGCTCGGAGGAGGCCTTCGTCCAGCGGATGAACCAGCGGGCGGGGGAGCTGGGTATGAAGGATACGCACTTTACCAACTGCACCGGCCTGCATGATGACGACGATCACTATACCTCCGCCTATGACATCGCGCTCATGAGCCGGGAGCTCATCCGCCACGACATGATTAAGGAATACACCACCATCTGGATGGATTCCATCCGGAACGGGGCGTTCGGTCTTTCCAACACGAACCGGCTCATCTTCGGCTATGAGGGCGCCACCGGCCTCAAGACCGGTTTCACCAGCAAGGCCATGTACTGCCTTGCCGCCACGGCGGAGCGGGATGGGGTGGAGTACATCGCCGTGGTGCTCCACGGGGAGACCTCCGATCTGCGGTTTGATGACGCCAGGACCCTGCTCAACTATGGCTTTGCCAACTACTCTCTGGCCTCGCTGCGACCGGGAGAGGCCCTGCCGCCGGTGCCGGTGACCCTGGGCGCGGCGGACAGCGTCCAGCCCATCTTCGTGGGGGATGAGTACATCCTGGGCCAGAAGGGCGCCCTGTCCGGCCTCACCTATGACATCGAACTGGCAGAAAGCGTGCCCGCCCCGGTGACCCAGGGGCAGAGCCTGGGGAAGATGACGGTCCGCAGCGGGGACACGGTCCTGGCCCAGGTGGAGATCGCCGCCGGAGGGAGCGTGGAGCGGTTGTCCTTCCAAACGGTCTATGGTCATCTCCTGGGGGCGCTTATCGGGTGGAAGATGGACTAAATTCCCCATTTTGACGGTAAAAACGGGGAGATTTTTAAGAGTGTTCCCCACTTCCGGGAAAAACGACACTTGAAATCGTCGACAGAATGAGGTATAATCAGAACGAACGGCGCCCATGCGCCGATACATCTGAAGCAGGAGGTTTTCTGCAAAATGGTAAAAGTTGATCTTTCGGGAGCCATGGGCTTTCTGGACAGTACCGGGCCGGATTACGGCGCTGCCGGGCAGGCCCACCGCGCCCTGGCAGAGGGAAAAGGCGCCGGCGCCGACTTTACCGGCTGGCGGGAGCTGCCCCGGCGGGTGCAGGGTGAGGAACTGAAACAGATCACGGCTGCGGCGGAGCGCATCCGCGACACCAGCGAGGTGCTGGTGGTGGTGGGCATCGGCGGGAGCTATCTGGGCGCCCGGGCGGGCATCGAGCTCATCCAGCCTAAGAACGGACCGGAGGTCATCTTTGCCGGCACCGGCCTTTCGCCGGACGCTCTGGTGAGCAAGCTGGAGCAGCTGGGCGACCGGGACTTTTCTATCAACGTGGTGTCCAAGTCCGGCACGACCCTGGAGCCCGCGGCGGCGTTCCGCATCTTCCGGGGCCTGCTGGAGAAGAAATACGGCGCAGGCGCCCGCAGGCGCATCTATGCCACGACCGACAAGGCGCGGGGCGTGCTGAAGACCATCGCGGACAAGGAGGGCTATGAGTCCTTCGTGGTGCCCGACGATGTGGGCGGTCGGTTCAGCGTGCTGTCCGCCGTGGGCCTGCTGCCCCTGGCGGCAGCCGGCTGCGATGTGCACACCATGGTGGGCGCGGCGGCGGAGGCCATGTATGAGCTGGACCTGAGAAGCCCTGACAACCCCGCCTGGCAATATGCCGCCACCCGCAACGCCCTGTATGCCAAGGGCAAGAAGATCGAGATCCTGGCCAGCTACGAGCCATCCTTCCGCTACATGGCGGAGTGGTGGAAGCAGCTGTACGGCGAGAGCGAGGGCAAAAACGGCGTGGGCATCTATCCCGCCAGCGTGGAGTATAACGCGGACCTGCACTCCATGGGCCAGTACATCCAGGACGGCCCCCGGACCCTGATGGAGACGGTGGTCAGCTTCGACCGGCCCCGGAAGGACTATGAGATGCCCTTTGTCATGGGCGACCCGGACGGACTGAATTACCTGGCGGGCCGGGGCCTGGGGGAGATCTCCAGGGTGGCTATGGAGGCGGTCAAGGCGGCCCATGTGGCCGGCGGCGTGCCCAATATGGGCGTAAGCGTGCCCCGCCGGGACGAAGAGGGCTTCGCAGAGCTGGTGTGCTTCTTCGAGATGGCCTGTGCCATCAGCGGCTATATGCTGGGGGTCAACCCCTTCGACCAGCCTGGGGTGGAGGCGTACAAAAAGAATATGTTCCGCATGCTGGGAAAACCCGGCACATGACGTCGAAACGCTCCTGAAGACGACGAGGACCGGCAAAGCCGGTCCTCGTTCGTCGGTCAGGGGCGTTTCTCCTTTCCCCAACGGGCAGGCGTGCCCGTTGGGGGCCCGGAGCGGGGCGAAGAGGGTTCCCGTTGGAAAAATTAACACCTTTTATCATATTTCCCATTGCAGGGAAGGCGGAAAGATGATAAAATGTTATCAACTCATGAAGGGAGCGTGATGATCTCTTGATTAGATTAATCATGGGTCTCAAAGGGACCGGCAAGACGAAACAACTGGTAGAGCTGGTGCGCAAGGCAGTGGACGAGGAGCACGGCGACGTGATCTGCATTGAGAAGGATAAGGTCCTCACCTACGACATCCCCTATCAGGCGCGGCTCATCCATGCCTCTCAGTACGGCATCAATTCCATCGACCTGATGCGTGGTTTTATCAGCGGCCTGGCAGCCGGGAACTTCGATATAACCCATGTATTCATCGACAATCTTTTCAAGATCATCCGCCCGTCCGCGGAGGAGGACCTGGCCCAGTTCCTGGCCTGGCTGGAACGCTTCGGTCAGACGGAGAGCATCACCTTTACCCTGACGGTCTCCGCAGACCCCAAGGACTTCGGCCCTGAGGTCACCAAGTACATCCAGGCGTAAAAGAACATAAAGAAGCGGCGTCCGGTGAGAACCGGACGCCGCTTACCGTTATGCTCTATGATTCCTCGATAGAATCCGTGCGGATGATGAACTTGACCGTGCCGGGCGTGCCGGGGACACCGCCGGAGAAGGAGGTATACTCACCGGCGTAATCCTGCAGGGCCCGGAGCCGGTCAAAGAATCCCTGGGCGTCGTCCTCCACCAGGCGGGAGAGGGTCTGGATGCCCTCCTCATCGAACGTGCTCATGCCCTCTGCCAGGGCGGAGGCACCGTCCACCAACTGTGTGATGCCGTCCGTCAGGGACTGCGTGCCGCTCTTGAGCGTCTGGGCCCCGCTGGCCAGAGTGTTGGCCCCGGCGGAGAGCTGCCCGGCCCCCGAGGCCGCGTTCCCGGCCCCCGATGCCAG
>CANRNU010000084.1 GCA_947632005.1 uncultured Oscillospiraceae bacterium
CCGGAGCGTTTCATGGCCCGGCCCACGGCCTTCTCGTTCATGTAGGCGTTGGCCGTGTCGATGAGCTGATAGCCGCTCTGCAGGGCGCTCAGGGCCGCGGCCTCCGCGTCGTCCGGGCTCATCATAAAGGTGCCGATACCCACCAGGGGCATCTCCACGCCGTTGTTCAGGGTGATGGTTTTCTTCTCGCTCATTGTTCCGCGCTCCTTTGTCGTTATTTGATGGTCCCATTGTACCGGCAAGTCGCGGAAAACAGAAGTCTCGAAATGTTATAAGGTTTATACCTCCAGGTGTGCAGTCAAGGTTTCAGTGGGCCATAGTAATAGCTTGCGGTCGCGCCGCCGTCGATGAGGATCGTAGAACCGGTGATGAATGCGCCAGCAGGTCCCATCAGAAGTTCCGCCACGTTTGCAACCTCGTCCGCCGTACCGGGCCGACCAGCAGGGCAGTTGGCAAACATATTTTTGTAAAAGTCCCCGCGAGGACCGTTGAACTCGTCGATAGCCAGGGGTGTCACGATGATGCCGGGGGCAATGTCGTTGATTCTTGCTCCACGTTTGCCCCACTTTACCGCCTCGGCCATGGTGCGCTTCTCGTTGCACCGCTTGGCCATCTGGTAGGCATGAAGGGTGTCCCGGATATTCTCAGGCTGGAGCATCTCCAATAAGAGCAGCTCGTCCACCGGCGTGGTGGCCAGCAGTTCGTCCTGCTCCGGGGTAAGGGCGGGCATACGATGACCGCTCTGGCTGGAGATGGTGACGCCGCTGCCGCCTTCCGCGATGACCTTGCCCACCTCCTCCAGCAGCACGGCGGTGCCGTAGAGGTCCACCTGCAGGATCGCTTCAATGGGGGCCTGGCTGGGGGACACACCCGCTCCGTTCACAAGCCCGGTAATCTCACCGTACTTCTGGGCTTCCTCCACCAGATGGAGGATGTCCTCTTTTTTGCCCAGGTCCATTTTCACGGCAGTCACGTCGAAGCCTGCCTCGTTCATCAGCTTCGCCATGGCCTCACCCTTGTCCAGACTGCGGTTGCCCAGGATGATCTTTTTCCCAAAGCCGACCCGCCGGGCAATAGCCAAGCTGATCTGTCCCGCGCCAGCTACAATAAGGACTTCTTTTTTCATTATGTTCGTCTCCTTTCAGTGTACCGCTTTCTTTGCCCATGCCGCCACAATAGTCTCGGACCGGGCGGCGTCCGCACCGTGAACGGCCAGGCCTTTGCCGAAGGTAGCCCCGGCACAGGTCTTTTTCAGGTCCCGCTCACAGCTTCCCAGCCCGCTGCCCTCATGGGTCATAACGGCCATAACGTGCTTGCCCGTCCAATCCAGCCGCTCAAGCTGGGTGAACACCGCCATGGGGAAAGTGCCCCACCAGCAGGGGCCGCAGACAAACACGTTGTCATAGCCGTCCAGACTGTCCAGATACCGTTTCAGCTCCGGTCTGGCGTTGGCGCGCAGTTCGTCCTGGGCTTCGCGGGTGCATTCCGTGTAATCGGCGCTGTATTCCCGCACGGTCTCGATCTCAAAAAGGTCGCCGCCCACGGCGTTCTGGATAAACTCCGCCACGATCTCCGTGTTGCCTTTTGGAAGGTCGCGGATGGAGCCGTTGACGTAGTTCTCCCCCTTACGGGAATAGTAGATGATCAGGTTCTTTCCCATACTCTCCCTCACTTTTCAAACTCCGCCGCCACGTCCTGCAGCAGCTCCCGGATGGGCAGATGCTGGGGACAGGCCTTCTCGCACCTGCCACATTTGATGCAATCCGAGGCTTTTCCGTTGGCAGTGGTATAGACGTTGTTGTAGTAATAATCCGTGTTCCAGCTGTGAAACACCCGCTTGGCGTTCAGGCAGGCGAACAAGTCCGGGATAGAGATATGTTTGGGGCAGTCCGCGGTGCAGTACCGGCAGGCGGTGCACTCGATGAGATGTTTGCTGCGGAAGATGTCCCGCACCTGCGTCACCGCAGCCAGCTCCGTCTCGTCCAGGGGCTTAAAATCCTTCATGGCGGCGATATTGTCCCGGACCATGTCCATGTCGCCCATGCCGGAGAGCACCATCATCACATTGGGCTGGCTGGCGGCAAAGCGGATGGCGTAGCTGGCCGGACTGCCGCCCTGGAGCGCGTCCAGCACGGCTCTGGCGTCGTCGGGAAGCTGGGCCAGGTTGCCGCCCTTCACCGGCTCCATGACGATCACGGGCTTTCCGTACTTTTCGCAGACCTCATAGCATTTGCGGCTCTGCACCGCCGGGTCCTCCCAGTCGGCGTAGTTCAGCTGCATCTGCACCACCTCGATCTGGGGGTACTCGGTCAGGATCTGCTCCAGCACATCCGCCGTATCGTGGAAGGAGATGCCAAAATGCCGGAATTTTCCCTCCGCCTTCAGTTCCAGCACCGTCTCATAGGCCCGGCAGCTCTTGTAAAATGCGAAATTCGCCGCGTTTTGGGCGTGCATCAGGTAGAAGTCGAAATAGTCCACCCCGCAGGCGGCCAGCTGACTTTCAAACACGGGCCGGATGTCCTCCTGCTTTTTGAAGAAGATGTTGGTCAGCTTGTTGGTCAATATGTACCGGTCCCGTGGATAGCGGCTGGTGAGACAGGTCTTCAGCGCCGGCTCGCTCTGCATGTCCATATAGCGATGGGCCGTGTCGAAGTAGTTGAAGCCCGCGTCCAGAAAGGCGTCCACCATCTGGGAAAACAGCTCTGTGTCCACAACGCCGTCCTTCAGGGGCAGGCGCATACAGCCAAAACCGAAGTTCTTTTTGATCTCAGGATAAAAGCGATTCATCCGCTGATCCTCCTTTTATGTTTTTACAGGCACTCCTTCAAGAGCTGGAATATCTCCTCCCGGTCGAACTTCTTGCAGCAGCCCGCCGTGAGGTTGCAGGTGTCCGCCGTGGTCCGGAGGACGCTCTCGTCCGTGATGCCCATTTCCGTGAAGGTGGTGGGCAGACCGATCTCCCTTATGAACGCCGCCAGCGCGTCGATGCCCGCCAGGGCCGTCTCCTCCTCCGTTCTGCCCGCCGGGTCCACGCCCCACACCACCTGGGCGAACCGAGCAAAACGGGCCGGGGCTTCCTTATACATATGCCGGTACAGCGCCGGGTGGATCACAGCCAGGCCGCACCCGTGATTGCAGTCGGTGTAGGCACCAAGCTGGTGCTCGATCATGTGGCCCTGGAAATCCGTGACCTTGCCGATCTTCAAAATGCCGTTCTCCGCCATGGCCGAGGCCCACTCCAGCTCGCTCCGGGCGGTCAGGTTGAGATTGTCATGCAAGAGCACCCGGATGTTTTCGATGACGCTGACCATAACGGCCTCGTTCATCCGATCGGAGAGGTTGTCCGCGCCGGGCATGCCGAAATAGGTCTCCATGCAGTGGCTCAGGGTGTCGAAGGCCCCGGAGATCACCTGCTTCATGGGCAGGCTCAGGGTGTACGTCGGGTCCAGAATGGCAAAGGAGGCCGACGCGCCCCAGACCGCGCCCTTGATCTTCTTTTCCTCGTTGGTGATGACCGCGCCGTTGTTCATCTCCGCGCCGGTGCCGGAGGCAGTCACCACCGCGCCCATGGGCAGAAAGGCGGTAGGCGTGCCGTGGTCGGCATACTCCAGCTCCCAGATGTCCTTGTCGGTCATGGCCTGGGCGGCGATGACCTTGCAGCAGTCAAAGACGGACCCGCCGCCCACCGCCAGGATGAAGTCCACGCCCCGCTCCCGGCAGAGGGCCGCGCCCTCCTGGACCTTGGCGTAGGTGGGGTTGGGCATGACGCCGGGAAAGTCCACCACGGTCTTTCCGGCGGCTTGAAGGATGCCGCAGATCTCGTCATAGACGCCGTTTCGCTTCACGGACCCGCCGCCGTAGGCCAGCAGGACGGTCTTGCCCACCTTCGCAAGCTCTCCCGGCAGGTGCTTCGCCGCCGCGCCGACGCCGAAGTAGACCTTGGTGGGATAGGAATACACAAAATCGTTTATAGTTTTTCTCCTCCTTGTATTATAGAGTAGTAGTTATTAGTGACCCTCTCCAAGGTCATGTGCTACACTGGAAGGGATGCTGTGGA
>CANRNU010000085.1 GCA_947632005.1 uncultured Oscillospiraceae bacterium
GCGCCTTTAGGCGCCGCCAACATTATGCCCTTACAGGGCTTGTGCAGGCCACCCGCTATGCGGGTGGTCCTGACTTCGGTCGGTCCAGGCTCGTGGCGGTGAAGACCAGCGTCAGCACGAGACAGGCCAGCATGGCCATGCCGCCGTAGCGCATGGGCAGGAGAAACTGCATTTTCAGATAGGCGTAATACCCCAGCAGGGAGCCGAAGCTGACGCCCAGGGCAGTAAGGGCGAACTTGGGGAAACTCACCGCCAGCACCAGGCTCAGGATGTCCGCAATGAAGAAGTACCGGTCGTGCATGTGGGGCAGACAGAAGGGCACCCCGATGGCGAACAGCAGGCAGGCGCCGAAGATGGCCCTGTCGTTCATGTCCCGGAAGCGGAGCAGGAACCAGACGAACAGTCCGCTGCAGAAAAAGAACGCCAGCACAAAGCCGACCCGGGCGGCTGCCGCACTGGACAGCGTGCTGAGATCCAGCAGGGAGTAGATGGAGGAGGAATTGTAATTCAGCCCGTCCCCGATGGTGCTGGTGTTGCGGATATACAGGGTGAGAAGCTCCCAGAGCCCCCGGCCGGCGAAGACCGCCGGCAGGATGGAGAGGATGTACGTGACCGGGAACAGGGGGACATGCTTCCACTGGATGCGGCCCGTCAGCAGGAACAGGAAATAGACCGGCAGCAGAAAGACGCCTTGGAGCTTGAAAGATACGCTCAGGGCGATGGACACCACGCTCAGAGCAGGATGCCCGTCCAGCGCCAGCCAGACCGCCATCACCGCAAAGGCGGCATAGATCACGTCACACTGGCCCCAGAGCGCGCCGTTCAGCACCACCGACGGCAGCCACAGCACCAGCACGAAGGAGAAGATCTTCTTCACCGGGTCGCCGCCCGAGAGGACGCCCGTCAGCTTCATGGCCGCCCAGGCCATCACCACGTCGAAGAAGATGCTCAGCAGCTTCACCAGCAGCAGATCGCGGATGTCACTCAGGGAGATGAGGGAGAGGAAGTAGAGATAGGGGACGTTATAGTTGCAGCTCCAGATCTCCTGCCCCAGCCCCTTCCAGGGGCCGTTGTCCCGCAGCGCCTGGATCCAGACCCTGATCCAGTCCTGGTAATCCAGCGTCTCGTAGGTCAGCAGGCAGTAGCGCAGCGCAAAGGCCAGGGGCACCAGCAGCAGGATCACGGCCTGCTGGGCCCGGGTACGGAACAGCCCCTCCCGCCATAAGAGGTACAGCGCCAGCAGCAGCTCTCCATATAAAAGGATGGTGGCACGGTAGTTCAAGGGATGTCCTCCTTCAGGGAAAAACAGGAAAAAGGCGGCGGGGTCATCCCGCCGCCGAAAAATCACGATATTATACTTGACAAATGGATATGAAAAATGCTAAAATAGCGTGCTATGCGTAAAAGATGGGCACCAAAATCCATTCTTTATCGTAACTATCATACCACATCTACAGAAAAAATCAAGCCGTAAGACAAAATTTGTAACAACTTACCCTGGTGTATCATAACCCAAAGGAGTGATCGAATTTCATGCCGAAGGAAGTCTACTATGGCAAGACTCTCCGCAAGAGCTTTGCCCGTGTCGATGAGATCCAAGACATGCCCAATCTGCTGGAGATCCAGAAGAACTCCTACAGGTGGTTCCTGAATGAGGGGCTGCGGGACGTGTTCCGGGACGTGGCCACGGTCACGGACTACTCCGGGAATCTGGAACTGTCGTTCGTGGACTATACCATGGACGAGAAGCCCAAGTATTCCGTGCAGGAGTGCAAGAGTCGGGACACCAACTACGCCGCGCCTTTG
This sequence comes from uncultured Oscillospiraceae bacterium, assembly GCA_947632005.1. Lineage (GTDB taxonomy): Bacteria > Bacillota > Clostridia > Oscillospirales > Oscillospiraceae > CAJOIG01. The sequence continues at coordinate 1,807 of CANRNU010000085.1, forward strand.
AAGGTCTCTGTCCGGCTGCGCAACAAGGAGACGGAGGAGATCAAGGAGCAGGAGATCTTCATGGGGGACTTCCCCCTGATGACCGACAGCGGCACCTTCATCATCAACGGCGCGGAGCGCGTCATCGTCTCCCAGATCGTCCGCTCCCCGGGCGTCTATTTCGACGCGCACCAGGATAAGGCCGGCACCGAGCTGTACGGCGCCACCACCATCCCCTATCACGGGGCCTGGCTGGAGTATGAGACCGACGGCAACGATATCTTCTATGTCCGCATCGACAAGAACCGGAAGATCCCGGTGACCTGGCTGCTGCGGGCGCTGGGCGCCTATGACCCCCAGCGGCCCCATACCTGGCTGACCTGCGCGGCCGATACCGAGGCCGGCGCCGTCACCGACGAGCAGCTGCTGGAGGTCTTTGGCCGGGACCAGCGCATCGTCAACACCCTGGAGCGGGACACCTGCCACAGCCGGGAGGAGTCCCTGCTGGAGATCTACCGGAAGCTGCGGCCCGGCGATCCCCCCACGGTGGAGACCAGCGAGGCCATGCTGGACGGGCTTTTCTTCGACCGCCGGCGGTATGAGCTGTCCCATGTGGGCCGGTACAAGATCAACAAGAAGCTGGCTGTGTGGAGCCGGATCATCGGCTGCAAGCTGGCAGCCCCCATCGCCGACCTGCAGACCGGCGAGATCGTGGCAGAGGCGGGGGAGAAGCTGACCCGCGACCGGGCCGAGGAGCTGGGGAACCGGGGCCTGCTGGACGCTATGGTGGAGACCGAGAAGGGCGACGTGATCCGGGTCTTTGGCAACGGCACCGTGCCCATGGCGCCGTTTGTCAACTTCGATCCCATGGAGCTGGGCATCAAGGAGAACGTCCGCTGGCTGGTGCTGCGCCAGCTGCTGGAGCAGTTCGGCGACGATGAGGCCGCCCTCCGGGACGCCATCAGCGGCAACATCGACGTGCTGGTGCCCAAGCACATCGTGGCGGACGACGTGTTTGCCTCCGTCAACTACCTCAACTGCCTGGCCCACGGCGTGGGCAGCGCCGACGACATCGACCACCTGGGCAACCGCCGGGTGCGCAGCGTGGGCGAGCTTTTGCAGAACCAGTTCCGCATCGGCTTTGCCCGGATGGAGCGGGTCATCCGCGAGCGCATGACTCTGCAGGATCTGGACGTGATCACGCCCCAGAGCCTCATCAACATCCGGCCCGTGTCCGCGGCCATCAAGGAGTTTTTCGGCTCCTCGCCTCTGAGCCAGTTCATGGACCAGACCAACCCCCTGGCGGAGCTGACCCACAAGCGGCGCATGTCGGCCCTGGGCCCCGGCGGTCTGAGCCGGGAGCGGGCCAACTTCGACGTGCGGGACGTGCACTACAGCCACTATGGCCGTCTGTGCCCCATTGAGACCCCTGAAGGCCCCAACATCGGCCTGATCTCCTATCTGGCCAGCTTTGCCCGGGTGGATGAGTACGGCTTCCTGGTGACCCCGTACCGCCGGGTGGACAAGGCCGCCGGCGTGGTGACGAAGGGTGTGGATTACTTGACCGCCGACGTGGAGGACCGGTTCTTCGTGGCCCAGGCCTCTGAGGTGGACGACGAGGGACATTTCATCCACAACCGTGTCACCTGCCGCCACCGTGATGAGATCATTGCCGTGGCCCCCGATCAGGTGGACTATGTGGACGTGAGCCCCCGGATGATGGTCTCCATCGCCACGGCCATGATCCCCTTCCTGGAGAACGACGACGCCAACCGCGCCCTGATGGGCGCCAACATGCAGCGCCAGGCCGTGCCTCTGCTCACCACCGAGGCCCCCATCGTGGCCACCGGCATCGAGCACAAGTGCGCCATCGACTCCGGCGTGTGCGTGCTGGCCGA
>CANRNU010000086.1 GCA_947632005.1 uncultured Oscillospiraceae bacterium
CTGGAGCTGCTGGGGGTCTCCCCGGAGCGGCTCACCGCCGAGGAGCGGCAGAAGATCATCGCCGCCCTGGATAAGGATGGGATCTTCCTGCTGAAGGGCGCGGTGAAGGAGGTGGCCGAGGGCCTTGGCTGTTCCCAGGCCAGCGTGTACCGGTACCTGTCCCGCATCAAGAGCGAGCACGCCGACCAGCCGGAAGAGGAATGAGATAAAAAGCGTCCCTGCGGAGATTTTCCGCAGGGACGCTTTGTTGCATTGTTCGGGAGGTTTTCAGGGGCGATCCATGGCGTATAGGGCCGCGCCCAGCATGCCGGCGTCGCTGCCCAGGGTGGCCAGGCGTATCTCTGTGCCCAGACAGGCGTGGAAGGCATAGCGGTCGAAGGCCGCCTGGACCTTGGCCCGGAAGTACTCCCCCGCCAGGGCCACGCCGCCCCCCAGGACCACCGTCTCCGGGTCGATGATGGCGCAGGCGCTGGCGATGCCCCGGCCAAGGGCGTCACAGGCCCGGTCCACCACAGCCTCCAGCTTTCCGTCTCCGGCGGCGGCGGCGTCCACGATCTGCTTGCTGGTGAGCCCGGGATAGCCGGCCTGGGCCGCCAGGCGGCTGATGCCGGTGGCGCTGGCATACTGCTCCAGGCAGCCGGTGTGGCCGCAGGTGCAGGCCGCGGCGGTATCCAGCGGGTCCAGACATAGGTGTCCGATCTCCCCGGCGGTGCCCCGGGCGCCTACCCGGAGCCTGCCGTCCAGGACCACGCCCGCGCCCACGCCGGTGCCCAGGGCCACGAACAGCACGCTCTCGAAGCCCTTGCCGCCCCCCAGCCTCTGTTCGGCCAGGGCCGCGGCGTTGGCGTCGTTCAGCACCCGGCAGGGGATGCCGGAGACTGCGGTGAACTCCTCCGCGGGCCGGCACACGCCCCAGCCCAGGTTCACGCACCGGTTCACGGTGTCGTCCGGCAGCACCGCCCCGGGGACCGCGAGGGCTGCGCCGGCGGCGGGACCGGGCAGACTGCGGATGATGTCCGGCAGGATGTTCCGGCCCCCGTCCGAGGTGTCCGTGGGCACGCTCCACTTGTCCAGCACCGCGCCGTTTTCCGTCAGGCCGATCTTCACCGTGGTGCCGCCCACGTCGATGCCGTAATACCGCTTATTTTCCATAGGTCATCACCGCCGTCTGCGCGGGGGTGTCCGCGCTCAGTTCAAAGGTATCGCTGTCGTAAATATGTACATCGCCGCACAGGGCGGTGAACGCCTCCACCGGGCCGATCACGTCAAAGCCCATGCCGTCCTTCCGGTAGTGCATGGGGAACACCACCCGGGCCCCCACCTCGTTCGCCACGGCCCTGGCTTGGGCGGCGTCGATGGTGAAGTGTCCGCCCACTGGGATGAGCAGCGCGTCGACGCCCCGCAGCGCATCCAGGGTCTTCCGGTTCGGCATGTGGCCCAGGTCTCCCAGATGGGCCGCCCGCATGCCCTCCCCGTGGAGGATGTGAATGGTGTTTTTGCCCCGGAGAAGGCCGTGTTTGTCGTCGTGATAGGTGGGCAGCGTCTCCACCGTCAGGGGAAAGGCCCGCCCGGAGAGGGTCACCAGCTCTTTGGCGTTGTGGTCGCCGTGACCGTGGGAGCAGAACACCGCGTCCGCGGCGACCCGCAGCGGCGCCAGCCCGGGCACGCTCCCGTCCTGGTAGGGGTCGAACACGGCGGTATAGCCCTCCGCCTCGATGAGAAAACAGCTGTGGCCCAGCCATTGCAGCTTCATATCTTTCACCTCTGTGACGATTTTTTCCTATTATATCAATTTCCGGCAGCTTTGTCACCACAAACCGGCCGGAAAGCGGCGGAGGGACTGTACAATTTTACAAAAATATGGTATAATAACGTCGCTTGAAAATTTTTCCAGTTTCTTGGAGGTGCGCCCATGAGCTTCATGACCACGGTCCGGTGCCGGACGGCCCAGGTCTTCGTGCGTCTGGGGAGAAAGCTCCACCCTGCCCGAAAGCAGGTGCTGGAGACCGGAGCGGGCGCGATCTTCGCGGTGGGGCAGCTTTTGCGGGACCGGCACCTGAAAAAGCCCATGGTGGTGATCGGCGCGGGCGAGGAGGCCCCCCGGCTCAAGCTGCTGCACGGACTGGAAGATGACGCGGTGGAATATGTGCTCTGGGACGAGCTGCCAGCTGAGCCCACGGCGGAGGACGGAGAGCGCATCAGCCTGACCTGGCTGAGAGAGGACTGTGACTGCTTCGTTGCCCTTGGCAGCGGCGCGGTCATCGACGTCGCCAAGGCGGCTGCGGCCCGGTGTGTGAGCAGGAGGTCCATCATGAACATGGTGGGCGTCCGGCGGATCCGCCGGCGGCGCGTACCGCTGGTGATCGCGGTGCCTACGGCGGCTGGCTCCGGCGCGGAGTCCATGGGCGTGGCGGTGCTGAAGGACGAGGCGCGCAACGTCTTCGTGATCGAGGACCGGTCGCTGATGCCCGGCGTGGCGCTGCTGGACCCGGAGCTTTTGGCAGACACGTCCCGGGACCAGGTGGCAGACGCGGGACTGGACGGACTGTGCCGGGCCGTGGAGGCATTTCTGGCGGCGTCCCCCGGGGACAACCGGACAAGAAATCTCGCCGCAGAGGCGGCAGAGCACCTGTTCGTCTGCCTGGAACCCTGCTGGAACAGCGGCGGTACCGTCAAGGAACGGGCTGAACTGCTGTCGGCCTCCCGCATGGCGGGCTGGGCGGCCTCCGCGGTGGGCAGCGGGTATGCCAGAGCGTTGATCCGGGCGACCCAGACGGTGTGCGGGATGGAATTCCGCACGGCTGCGGGCGTCATTCTGCCGGCGGTGCTGGAAAAATATGGCGGACAGGCCACCGATGGTCTGGCGCTTTTGGCTGTATTGGCCGATGTGGCGGAGGGAGGCGGCCGGGATGAGCGCGCCGGCGCGGTGATAGACCGCATCCGCGCGATGGTTTTCCGGCTGGGCCTGCCGGACACCCTGGAGGGCGTCACCGCCAGCCAGGCGGCGGAGATCGCCGATATGGCTGCGGCCACGGCCAATCCCCGGTATATCAGCCCGGTGGTCTGGACGGCGGAGGACTGCCTGGACCTGATGCTCAGCATCTGTTCGGCAGATGCGGGGACGTAAGAGCCGGCTGCGCAGGACAGGTATTTCCAAGCCGGAGAGCAAAGTATATGGAAAAATTTGGATATTCCTGCAAGACGCCCACCCGACGGCTCGGCGCTGCTATGGATGGTCCACGAGGCCAATGACGTGATGCTTGGGCCGGAGAGACCTTCGCATGTCTGCGGGGATTTCCGCCGGAATATGAACAATTGAAAATGGTATAGAAAATGGGCGCGTGGTGACACGCGCCCATACTTTATTGTAGAGCGAAAACCACGGGCTATGCCCGTGGTTCCCAAAAGGCTATGCCTATGAGTAGAAAAGATAAACCTCCAATGTTAAGATGGAAAAGGTTTGCCGACCGGAATCCAAAATAACAGAGG
>CANRNU010000087.1 GCA_947632005.1 uncultured Oscillospiraceae bacterium
GCGCACCACGGCCCCGGAGACGGCGTTGATCTCGCTGATGCGGTCGATCTCGTCCCCGAAAAACTCCACCCGCAGGGCGGTGTCCTTCCAATAGGCGGGCCATATCTCCACCGTGTCCCCCCGGACCCGGAAGCGGTTTCGCTCGAAGGCCACGTCGTTTCGCTCGTAGCGGATGTTCACCAGCTTCCGGGACAGCTCCGGGATGGGTATCTCCAGCCCCACCCGCAGGGAGACCATCATGGCGGCAAAGTCGTCCGGCTCTCCCAGGCCGTAGATGCAGCTCACGGAGCTTACCACGATCACGTCCCGCCGCTCCAGCAGGGACGCGGTGGCGGAAAGCCGCAGCCGGTCGATCTCGTCGTTGATGGAGGCGTCCTTCTCGATGAAGGTGTCCGTGTGGGGGATGTATGCCTCCGGCTGGTAATAATCGTAATAGCTCACGAAGTACTCCACGGCGTTTTCCGGGAAGAACTCCCGGAACTCCGCGCAGAGCTGGGCGGCCAGGGTCTTGTTGTGGGCCAGGACCAGGGTGGGGCGCTGGACCCGCTCGATGACCTTCGCCATGGTATAGGTCTTGCCGGAGCCGGTGACGCCCAGGAGCACCTGCTCGTCGATGCCGTTTTCGATGCCCGCCGCCAGGGCGGCGATGGCCTCGGGCTGGTCCCCGGCGGGCTCATAGGGGGATACGACCTTGAAGGGCTTCATTTCCATGGCGGACCTCCTTGCGGTTGCTGAAAAATCATTATACCATAAATCTGAGAAAGCACAAGCAAACGGAAGTGTCACACTTTCCTGCCGGACCCTGTCGTTCAAAGCAGAAGCGCGCCGGAAAAGGAGGCAGAGATGGGGCCTGTCGGCATGACAGAGAAGGCCGCCCCGGCCCGGATACGGCGGAGAGGACCGTGGAAGGGGACTGAACGACAAAAAACAGACCCGGAAGACAGAGAAGGTCTCAACGTCTTCCGGGTTTTTATTGGATGGCGGCGCTAGCTCTCTTCGTGGAACATGTCCCGCAGGAGCGCCATCATCTTATCCAGGTCGATAGGCTTGGCCAGGTGGCCGTTCATGCCCGCCTCCAGGGCCCGTTCCCGGTCCTCTTCAAAGGCGTTGGCGGTCATGGCGATGATGGGCAGATCGGCCACAGCCGGGTCTTCCATGGAGCGGATGGCGCGGGTGGCGGCGTAGCCGTCCATGATGGGCATCTGGATATCCATCAGGACCAGGTCGTAGTGCCCGGCTCCGGCCTGCCGGACCATATCGCATGCCTGCTGGCCGTTTTCGGCGCACTCGATCAGGAAACCGGCTTCTTTCAGAAGCTCGGCGGCGATCTCCCGGTTCAGCTCGTTGTCCTCGGCCAGGAGGATGCACTTGCCCGCAAAGCTGTCGTCCGCCGACAGCGTCGCCTCCTGGGCGGGCAGCTTCTCACCGGGCCGGCCCAGGCTGCGCTCCAGGGTCTGATGGAGGTCGGAGGCAAACAGGGGCTTGCTGATGAAGCCGGTGACGCCGGCCTGCCGGGCCTCCTGCTCGATGTCCGTCCAGTCGTAGGCGGACATGAGGATGATAGGAGAGTCCGCCCCCACGATCTTGCGGATCTCCCGGACGGTCTCGATGCCGCTCAATTCGGGCATGGACCAGTCCACGATATACACCTCGAAGGGGTCGTTGAGGTCCACGGCCTCGGTGGTGCGCGCAATGGCCTCCTGACCGGACGGCGCCCACTCCGCCCGCAGGCCGATCTGCCGAAGCATTTTGGACACGCTCTGGCAGCAGATCATGTCGTCGTCCACCACCAGGCCCCGGAAGCCCTTCAGTTCGGCGATGGGGTCCATCTCCTGGTGAACGCCGGCCAGGCGCAGCTCCAGATTTACGGTGAAGGTAGTGCCCTTTCCCTGCTCGCTATCCACGGTGATGGTGCCGCCCATTATATCCACGATGTTCTTGGTGATGGCCATGCCAAGACCGGTGCCCTGGATGCCGCTGACCGTGGAGGTCTGTTCCCGGGTGAAGGGGTCGAACACGGTCTGGGCGAACCCCGGGCTCATGCCGATGCCGGTGTCGCTGACCTGGAATTCATAGAGCCCCCGTTTGGGCGAGCGGGAGGGCTTCTGGGTGACCCGGATGGCCACGTTGCCGCCGGCGGGTGTGAATTTGATGGCGTTGGAGGTCAGGTTCAGCAGGATCTGGTTCAGCCGGAGCTTGTCGCAATAGACCTCCTCGTCTGTCACGTCCACCGTGTCGATGAACAGCTCCAGCCGCTTGGCATGGATGTCGGATTGGACGATGTTGCGCAGGCTTTGCAGGATCTCCGCCAGATTCTCCGGCCGCTCGTTGATGGTGACTTTGCCCGACTCGATGCGGCTCATATCCAGCACGTCGTTGATGAGGGAGAGCAGGTGATTGGACGCCTGGGCGATCTTTGTCAGGTAATCCTGCGCCCGCGCCTTGTTGTCCAGGTGGGTGGTGGTCAGGGCCGTATAGCCGATGATGGCGTTCATGGGGGTGCGGATGTCGTGGGACATGTTGTTGAGAAAGGTGGTCTTGGCCCGATTGGCGGCGTCCGCCGCCTGGAGCGCCCGGGTCAGCTCCTGGGTCTTGGCCTCCAGCTCACTGGTGGCCACGGCGATCTTTTTCTTCAGGGACTGCTGGTTCCGGGTCCGGACCACGAGCATAGCCAGCGTGAAGAGGAGCAGAAGGATGACGAAAACGCCCAGCACGCTGTAGACCGGGTTCCGGTACAGGAAGGCCACCAGGCTGTCGCTGTCCTTCTTCCCCGCGTCGACCTCCCGCGACATGATGGCGTCCAGCTCCGCGTCGGTGAAGCTGTCCGCCCCCTTGTCCAGCAGGGAGAGCAGGTAGCGGCCGCCGGGGACGTTGTTGCCCACAGCGAAGGACAGGGAGGTCTCCCCAAAGACCACCGAGGCCAGCCGGTTGCGGACGTCCTGCTGGACATATTGCTCGGCCATATAGGAGTAGAGGATGGTGGCGTCGGCCTTGCCGTCCAGCACGGCCTGGACGCAGTCGGCTGAGTTGGGATAGTGCGTCAGCGCCTCCTCGGGATAGCGGCTGGTGACCAGCTCATTGATGGCGTCGGCCCGCTCCATCATGGCCAGCCGCTCCACCTCGCCGGTAAAGTCGGTCAGGCTCAGGCGGGCGAAGTTGGTCCGGTAATAGGGGACGGTGATCTTGTAGCCCTCCTCCTCCGCCAGGTAGTAGTCACCGGCGAAGTCCAGCACCACATCCGCCGCTCCTTCCGCCCGGAGGGCATAGTATTCCGCCCGGTCCTTCACCGGGATGAACTCATAGCTCAGCCCCAGGCGCTGGGCCAGGGTGTCGAAAATGGC
>CANRNU010000088.1 GCA_947632005.1 uncultured Oscillospiraceae bacterium
CCGCAGCAGAAGGGCCGGCCGCAGATGCCCAGGCCCCCCAGCATCCGGGCCTCGTCCCGGACGCCGATCTGCCGGAGCTCGATGCGGGTGCGGAACACCCCCGCCAGGTCTTTCACCAGCTCCCGGAAGTCCACCCGGCCATCGCTGGAAAAGAAGAAGATGATCTTGTTCCCCTCGAAGCTACACTCCACATCCACCAGCTTCATATCCAGGCCGTGGGCCTCGATCTTCTGCCGGCCAATGACATATGCCTCCCGCTCCCGCTGGCGGCACAGGTCCGCGATGCGCCGGTCGTCATCCGTGGCCGCCCGGGCCACCTGGCGCAGGGGCGCGACCACCCGGCTGTCATCCACCTGGTGATTGCCCTGGATGACCGTGCCGATCTCCAGGCCCTTGGATGTCTCCACCACCACCAGGTCCCCGGCCTTCAGGGTCAGTCCGGCTGGGTCAAAATAGTAGCTCTTGCCCCGGTTGCGGAATTTGATACTCACTACTTCTGCCATATTCTCTGTTACCTCAGTGTTTCCACGGCCAAAAGGCCGAATATCTGTTTTGGCTGCACATTGTGGCGCAGGCAGTCCAGGACCTCCTCCATCAGCCCGTCCAGGTGAAACAGCCTCTCTCTCCCCAGACCGGGGTCTTCCAGCCGCCCGCACAGCATGGCGCACACGGCGTCCTTTACCTCGCCGGCAAAGCCCTCCGTCTCTTCCCGGGTGAATTTCATCCGGTTCATGCAGAACATCAGCACCTCCGAGGCGTCGCCGGAGGACGCCGCCTCCAGGTAGCTCCGAGCGAATTCCGACAGGACAGGCGCGCCCTCCTGCCGTCCCAGGTCCTCCGCCGCCCGGACGCACCGGGAGCGGACCGTGGGCAGCAGCGCGTCCACCGACACAGCGCACAGGATGAAGCAGGCATGGCCGGGAGGGTCCTCCAGGACCTTCAGCAGCGCGTTCTGCGCCTGCTGGTTCATCCGGTCGGCCTGGGCGATGATGTACACCTTCCGGGCCGCCTCATTGGGCGCCAGCACCGCGTCCGCCGTTATCCGGCGGATCTGGCCCACCACGATCTCCTGCTTCGGCCCCTTGTCGCCCTTTTCCCGTTCCACGACCGTCACATCCGGATGGACGCCGGAAAACACCTTCCGGCAGTCCCGGCACCGGCCGCAGGGCGGGTCCGCCTGGCCGCACAGCAGCGACGCGGCCAGATGCCGGGCCGCCTCGTCCCGCGCCGGGCCCTCCGGGCCAGCCAGTATATACGCATGGGAAAGCCGTTTTTCCGCCATATCGATACCTTCGCCATTGTATTTCAATAGGAATTATAACATATTTCCGGCCCTTCTTACAATAACAATCGCCGCTTTCCCGAAACTTTCCCCGCCGCGGCCTGCCTGCGGGGCTTGCCAAGCGCGAAAATAAACAGTATAATACAAAAAAATTGCGCCGCGGCATCCCGGCGGCGCACACGAAGGACAGGTGACAGAGATATGTTTACATTTCACGCGGACCCCAGCTTTGCCCAGGCCGGCATCCCCTTCGGGGTGACGGAGGCGGTGTTTCCCGACAGCTCCCAGTGGGACCTGGCTGCCTTTGACGAGCTGAAAGAACGGGAACTGGCGGAACTGCGCCGGGAACTGGCGGACTACGACCGGAAGACGGTCTTTGGGGACCACCTCTACAACCGCTACTTTAAAAAGTACAAAAAGACCTACCCGGTCCTCCAGCAGCTGGAATCCTGGCTGCTCAAGGGCCGTCCCTTCCCCAACTGGAACCACATCAACGAGGTGACGTTCCTGACCGAACTGCGCACCCGGGTCCTGCTGGGCACCCATGATATCGACCGCATCCATGGCCAGGCGGAGCTGTTCCTGCCCACGGAAAAACTGCCCTTCCCCGGCATGCGGGGCGAAGAGATCCACTGCTACCCCGGCGACGTCACCGGCCGTGACGAGGACGGCATCATCCTCAGCCTGATCGCGGGCCCCGACGAGCGGACCTGCATCCGCCCGGACAGCTCCCACATCGCCTTCCTCTTCTTCGGCGTCCCCGGCGTCACCGCATCGGAACTGGCCGCCGTCCAGGAGCGTCTGAGCGGTTATGCCCGGGTGCTCGCCCCCGCCGTGGAGCTCCATTCCTCCATCATCTGAACACCATGACGCAGCACAGGGACCGCCTTCCCGGCGAGCGGCCGTAAGACAGCACAGCATTGGATTTTTGAATGGCGTGGCAAAATGCCACGCCATTCCCTTTTGTATATGTGACGCGGTCTACTGCTGCTTTTTCCGCCGGAGCAGGACTGCCGCCAGACCGCTCACGCCCAGAGCCAGCAATCCTGTATACAGGGCCAGAGGCGTTTCGTCCCCGGTGGCGGGAGCCGTGCTGTCAGACGTCGTGGTCCCGGCTTTCGCCCCCACGATCCGGAAGGTCACCGTCATGCTGGTACCGGAAAAGTCGCCCATGCCCACGATGGTCACGGTGGCTGTGCCCACCTTCACGTTGTCCTTGTAGACCAGCTGGTAGTCGACCCCTTCCTCCAGCGTCTCCTGGCCGGTGGGGCCTGTGATGGTCACATGCACCTTCGGCGTCAGCGCCGAGCCGGTCCAGGTCTGATCCGGGATGGGGTCCGCCGCCGCATGCGCCAGGTCATTGCTGGACATGATGGCAAATTCGGAGAACCGGTCTGTGGCAAAGCGGATGGCGCCGTTCTGGACGGTCGCGTCCAGCTTCTCCCGCTCTCCATCGTGGACGCGGACCAGATACACGATACGGTCCGTTACCGGCGGCAGGGGCAGGCTGATGGAGATGGGCCGGGCCAGCTCCGTGAGGCTGCCTACCTCCGTCCCGTTCACGCTGAGGACGATCTCTATCTCATAGACGGCGTCCGCGCCCGGGACGGCCGCGGTATCCGCCTCTTTCACGCGCAGCACGGCGGACAGCTCCGGCCACGTGACGGCGTCGGCCTCCTCCAGCGCGGCTTTGAGCGCATCGGCCGTCTCAGAGCTCATGCCGGCGGGGACGCCGCCCTTGGCAAACTCTTCTATGGCGGCCTTCAGCAGGCCCTCCGCC
>CANRNU010000089.1 GCA_947632005.1 uncultured Oscillospiraceae bacterium
ATCCTGGCCGCCGCTACGCTCATCAGCCTGCCGCTCCATACCTGGGGCTTTACGGACGCCAACATCATCATGGTCTATATTTTGGGCGTGGTGCTCACCTCGGTGGTCACTACCCGCCCTGTCTATGCCCTGGCGTCCTCCGTGGCAAGCGTGCTGGTGTTCAACTACCTCTTTACAGTTCCCCGCTTTTCTTTTGCGGCTTACGGTACTGGCTATCCTGTGACATTCCTCATCATGTTCCTGACGGCCTATATCACCAGCACCCTAGCGATACGCTATAAGGCCCGGGCGGGACAGGCGGCCCTCACCGCCCGGCGGACGAAGATGCTCTTTGACGCCAATCAGGCCCTGTCCAAGGCCAGAGGCCGGGACGAGATCCTGGACACGGCGGCAGAGCAGCTGGTGGGCCTGCTGGGAAGGAATACCGTCATCTACCCGCTGGCGGACGGACTTTTGCAGGAGCCGATGCTGTACCCGGCCGCAGACGAAATGGCCTACGATACGGATGCGGAGCGGCCTGCGGCATGGCGTGCCCTGACGGAGGACAACCCCGGCGAAGGGGACAAGGGCGGGTATCTCTACGCTCCCTTAAAGGTCAACGACCGAAAATATGGCGTGGTGGGGCTGGATGTGCGCGCGGAAATGTTGGACGGCTCAGAGAGGGACATCCTGTCCTCCATCCTGGCGGAGTGCACCCTGGCGCTGGAGAACGAGCGCAACGCCCGGGAGAAGGAGGCCGCTGCGGTGCTGGCGGAGAGCGAGAAGCTGCGGGCGGACCTTCTGCGCACCATCTCCCACGATCTGCGCACGCCCCTGACCACCATCTCCGGCAACGCGGCCAACCTCCTGGCCAACGAGGACAAATTTGACCCGGAGACCCGCCGGGCCATCTATGGCGACATCTATGACGACGCCCAGTGGCTCACGGAGCTGGTGGAAAATCTTCTGTACGCCACCCGCATCGAAGAAGGCCGCATGACCCTCCATCCCTCGGCGGAGCTGGTAAGCGACATCGTGGACGAGGCCGCAGTCCACACCCGCCGCAAAACGAGAAAGGGCGCTGTCCGGGTGATCCACTCCAAGGAGCTGCTGCTGGTGCGGGCCGACGCCCGGCTGGTGGTCCAGGTCATCGTGAATCTCATCGACAACGCCTTCAAATACGCCGGAGACAACGCCGCTGTCACTGTAACAGACGGCCGATGCGGCGATATGGCGGAGGTGCTAGTGGCCGACGACGGGCCCGGCGTGGCGGACAGCGAGAAGGAACGGGTGTTTGAAAAGTTCTTCTGCGGCCAGGCGCCCGTGGCGGACGACCGCCGCCGGCTGGGGCTGGGGCTGTACCTTTGCCGGGCCATCATCCAGGCCCACGGCGGGACCATAGAGGTCCGGGACAATCAGCCTCATGGCGCGTTGTTCCGCTTTACTCTGCCTCTGGAGGAGGTAACGCTGTATGAATAAGTTTCTCATTCTCGTGGTGGAGGACGATCCGCCTGTGCGGAACCTGATCGCCACCACATTGAAGGCCCATGATTACCGCTACCTCACCGCGGACACCGGGGAGGGGGCGGTGATGGAGGCTGCCTCCCATGCCCCGGATGTCATTTTGCTGGACCTGGGCCTGCCCGACATGGACGGCGTGGAGGTCATCCGCCGGGTCCGGGGCTGGTCCAACGTGCCCATCATCGTCATCAGCGCCCGCAGCGAGGACGCCGACAAGATCGCCGCTCTGGACGCCGGCGCGGACGACTATCTCACAAAGCCCTTCTCCGTGGACGAACTGCTGGCCCGGCTCCGGGTCACCCAGCGGCGGCTGGCTCTGATGGGCGGAGACGAGAGCGCGTCCGTCTATGAAAACGGCGCGCTGCGCATCGACTTTGCCGCCGGGTGCGCCTATCTGGGCGATGAGGAACTGCACCTGACGGCCCTCGAGTACAAGCTCTTATGCCTGCTGGCCCGGAACACCGGGAAGGTGTTGACCCATAAATTCATTACCCAGGGCGTGTGGGGAAGCTCCTGGGACAATGACGTGGCCAGCCTGCGGGTATATATGGCGACCCTGCGCAAAAAGCTGGAGGCCGCCCCCGGCTCGCCCCAGTACATCCAGACCCACATCGGTATCGGCTACCGGATGATGAAAGTGGAATGACGGGCAAGACGTAAAATTAGAATCAACAGATGAACAGGGGAGAGGCGCTTATGGACCTTATGTATCAACTGATCGCCCTGCTGGGCGGGCTGGCCATGTTCCTGCCGGTGTTCGACGTCGATATGGATGGCGAGGCCGTCGAAACAGCCTAGACACTGTTCCAAAAGACCGGTGTCCCCGTCAACGTGAACGAGATCGCCGCCCAGGGCGGCGTCCTCAACTGCATCAGCTGGGAAAGTTGAAGGTATCAGTGGCTCCGGCTGGCATAGTTTGACCTTCAAATTGTTCTATTGTATACGAAAAGAATGTGCACAACTTGTTTTAGGAATTCTATGTTGCGGGCTCCCGCCACCACACAGACGCCGTTTTCCATGTGAAAACGGCGTTTTTTCATATCCTTCCGTCTTTTGAAAACATGAAATACGCCCTTGACAAACTAACAGCGTTAGCACATAATGATACTAACGCCGTTAGTTTGTCAAGGAGGGAATTATGGCTCGACAAGGTTTAACCCATACGGACATTATTGACGCCGCCATAAAGATGATCGAATCGGAGGGTCTGCACAGCTTTTCCCTGCGGGAACTGGCCAGCAGGCTCCATATAAAAGCGGCGTCGCTGTATAACCATATCAGCAG
>CANRNU010000090.1 GCA_947632005.1 uncultured Oscillospiraceae bacterium
TTCATGAGCACCAACCTGGCTGAGTACAGCGAGGCCAACGGCAACATGATCGAGCTGGTCATCGCCAACAACGACGACATGGCTCTGGGCGCCATCGCCGCGCTGCAGAACGCCGGCTATAACATGGGCGACGGCGAGAGCACCAAGATCCCCATCTTCGGCGTGGACGCCACCCAGCCCGCGCAGGATGCCATCGCTGCCGACCAGATGACCGGCACCGTCAAGCAGGATAACGTGGGCATGGCCTCCGCCATCACCGGTGTGCTGAAGGGCATCGCCGGCGAGAACACCATGGCCGATGCGGCCGCCGCCGTGGCGGACTCCGACGACATGTTCTCCATCGCGGAGGGCTTTGCCAATAAGCTGTTCGTCGCTTACGCCCCCTTCACCGGCGACGCTGAGTGATCCATCCGCCTATCCCCTGACATTCGCAAGGAGCAGCCGCCCGGACGGCGGCTGCTCCGTCCAATAGAACATCCATTCTCCGGTCGCTGGGGAGCGGTCGGGGGTTTTTGAATAAGGGAGGGAAGCACATATGGAGCAGGACGTCCTCCTTCGGATGACGGATATCACGAAAACGTTCCCCGGCGTCAAAGCCCTGGACCACGTCTCGCTTGACCTGGAAAAAGGCACCGTCCACGCCCTGATGGGGGAAAACGGCGCCGGAAAGTCCACGCTGATGAAATGCCTTTTCGGCATCTACAGCAAGGACAGCGGCACCATCCTGCTGGAGGGCAGGGAGATCAACTTCAAAAACAGCCGGGAGGCGCTGGACAACGGCGTCGCCATGGTCCACCAGGAGCTGAACCAGGCCCTCAAGCGCACGGTGATGGACAACATCTGGCTGGGCCGCTACCCCCTGAAGGGCGGCGTCATGGTGGATGAAAAAAAGATGTACCGGGACACCATGGCCGTCTTCGAGGAGCTGGAGATCCATGTGGACCCGCGCCGCATCATGAGCACCATGCCCGTGAGCCAGCGGCAGATGGTGGAGATCGCCAAAGCCGTCAGCTACAACTCCAAGGTCATCGTCTTTGACGAGCCCACCTCCTCCCTGACCGAGGAGGAAGTGGAGCACCTTTTCCGCATCATCAACATGCTCCGGGACCGGGGCATCGGCATCATCTACATCTCCCACAAGATGGCGGAGATCAAGCGCATCTCCGACACGATCACCGTCATGCGGGACGGCGCCAACGTGGCCACGAAGCCCGCGGCGGAGCTGGAGGTCAACGACATCATCCGGCTCATGGTGGGCCGGGAACTGACCAACCAGTTCCCTCCCAAGACCAACACGCCCGGCGAGGTCTATCTGAAGGTGGAGAACCTGTCGGGCCAGTACTCCCTGCTGCGGGACGTGTCCTTTGAGGCGCGCCGGGGCGAGGTGCTGGGCCTGGCCGGTCTGGACGGCAGCGGCCGCACAGAGACGCTGGAGAACATCTTCGGCGTGGCCACCCGCAAGTCCGGCACCATCACCCTGGACGGCAAGCCCTGCCGGAACCGCAACGCCCGGGAATCCATCAAAAACGGCTTCTCCCTGCTCACCGAGGAACGCCGCGCCACCGGCATCTTCTCCATCCTGAACATCCGGGAGAATACCGTCATCGCCAGTCTGAAAAAGCACCTGCGGGCCGGTTTCTATCTGAGCGGGGCGTCCATGCGCAAGGACACCCAGTGGTCCATCGACGCCATGCACACCAAAACGCCGTCCCAGGAGACCCAGATGCGGAGTCTGTCCGGCGGCAACCAGCAGAAAGTCATCATCGGCCGGTGGCTGCTCACCGACCCGGAGGTGCTGCTGCTGGACGAACCCACCCGCGGCATCGACGTGGGCGCTAAATACGAGATCTACCAGCTCATTCTGGACTTGGCAAGCCGGGGCAAGACCGTCTTGGTGGTCTCCTCCGAAATGCCGGAGCTTCTGGGCATCTGTGACCGCATCCTGGTCATGTCCGGCGGACGCCTGGCCGGCGAAGTGGACGCCAGGACCACCACCCAGGAGGAGATCATGACGCTGGCGGCAAAATATGTCTGAGGAGGCAGCGAACGAGATATGAACGGATATTTCAAAAGAAAAGCGGAGGAATACCGCTCTCTTGACCACGCGGACCGGCGCCGGTATTGGATCGACGGCCTGCTGAACAACGCCCTCTATATCCTGATGGCGGCGTTCATCATCTTCACCGCCGTCGTGAACAGCAACTTCCTGAGCGCCAGCTCCATCGCCAACGTTCTCACCCTGGCCGCCGCCTCGCTGCCCATGGCCCTGGGCATCGGCGGATGCATCGTTCTGACCGGCACCGACCTGTCCGGCGGACGTGTGTTCGGCCTGGCAGCGGCGATGTCCGCCGCGTTCCTGCAGAACCGGGCGGCCACCAAGCTCATCTTCGAGCACCTGCCCAACACCACCGGCGCGTGGATCATCGCCGTGCTGCTGATCGTCATGCTGGCAGGCGCGGTGATCGGCTTGGTCAACGGCTTCTTCGTGGCCAAATTCAGCCTGCACCCCTTCATCGTCACCCTGGCCACCCAGCTCATTACATACGGCGTCATCCTGATGTTCTTCCAGATCAACGGCAACGGCGGCGGCCCCATCAGCAACGTGGCCCAGGAATTCAAGGATGTGGTCTCCGGCCCGGTGATCAAGATCGCCTCCAAGAACGT